>JAUILJ010000768.1 GCA_030433055.1 Polyangia bacterium | reverse complement strand
TCGACGGCCCGAGGTCGCGATCCAGACGCACGCGGGCCAGTTCCTCGAGGCACTGGCCGAGCGTGTGGGAGGACCCAAGGATCGCTGGAACGAGTGGTTCGGGGCGCTGCGCGCTCGGGAAGAAGCGCGGGATGCCCAGATTCAAGATCAGGGAGTGCCGTTCGACCCAGGTGGCCCGAACGCCGGCTACGTCAATCCCCTGCACTTCTTCCTGCGCCTCGAAGAGAAGATGAGCGATGACGCCGTGCTGGTCGTGGACGGCGGCGACTTCGTCGCGACTGCGAGCTACATCGTGCGTCCGCGCTCGCCGCTCTCGTGGCTCGACCCTGGCGCATTCGGCACGCTGGGCGTCGGTGGCGGCTTCGCCGTCGGTGCGTCTCTGGTGCGGCCCAAGGGCGAGGTCTGGCTGATCTACGGCGACGGCTCTTCGGCGTACTCGCTGTCGGAGTTCGACACCTGTGTGCGCCATGGGCTCGCACCGATCGCGCTCATCGGCACGGACGCCGTGTGGGCCCAGATCGCCCGAGAGCAAGGCGAGATGCTCGGGGACGACGTCGGAACCGTCCTGCGCCGCACCGACTACCACACGGTGGCGCAGGGCTACGGCGGGGTGGGTCTGCTGCTCGACGACGCCACGAAGATCGACGAGACACTGGACGAGGCCAAGCGGCTTGCCGCCAGTGGCAAGCCGGTGTGCGTCAACGTCCAGATCGCCGCCACCGACTTCCGCAAGGGCAGCATCTCGATGTGAGCCGGATTTGCGCGCCGCAGCGGCGGGCATTTCCGTATGGCAACAACGAAGGGCAGGCGGCACCACTCGGGAGCCGCCTGCAGCCTGAGTTCGCCTGGCTTCAGGACTTCTTCTTCTTCTTCTTTTCTTCGTCTTCCTCGTCGCCGCAGCTCGGGCCGCTGTCGTCCTGGGACTGGTAGCTGGAAGTGTGGCTCACTGAGATGGGCTTGGCGGAAGCGAGCGAGCTCAACGCGAGCGCGCTCAGGCCGATTCCCACCGCGAGGGTGTGGATCATGGGGGTCTTCATTCGGGTTCCTCCTCACCGCTGTGGAAGCGGGGCATGTGGCGCTCGAGAGCGCGCTTCAATGTAGGAAGCGTATGAGACCGATCGCCAGAACGGCCAGGGTGTTGGTTCGCTGAATCCGAGTGTTCCGGAGGTGGAACCAATCAGCTCGCCAATCGCGCCGCCCGGGCACGCCTACCGCCCATTCAATCTTCCCAGCCGTCTTCCAGTTCCTCGAGCTCATCCATGTCGGAGAGCACCGGGAGGCGCGGTGGCCTGGGAAACTGGGGCGAAGTCAGCTGCCTCACCGAGAGCGCTACGGGCTCGCTGGGCTGGAGATCCTGCGCGACGCCGCTCTGGGGCGCTGAGCGCGCCGTCGCCCGGCCGGGTAACGGTACCGCGGTACTGGTTGGACTCGGGTGCGAGGCCCCCGAAGGAGCGGGGCGAGTCGTACGGTTGGAGTCGGGGGGCCCAGAGCCGGCCCGGTGCCGGGCAGACTCCGCTCGGACCGCCTTCGCGGGCACCAAGGGTGTCGGAAAATCGCTGTCTCGCTGTTCCAACGTCGCAATGCGGTAGCATGGACGCCACACGGCATAAACCGCCTACGAGTGCCACGAGACGAAAGAACCGGTCAACGTACGGAAACGAGCCAAGCTACATCTCGCAGGGTGTGGGAGCTTGTTGCCTGACACGCACCTCCGGGCACAAGCCGGGGGGTGTCGAGGCTGAGCGCCACTCAGATTCTTCTCCGTCGCTCAGATTCTTCTCCGTGACCCGCTTCACGGTCGCTCCGATCGGACTGAGCCGAGAAACGCGCTCAGCGCCGCGACCACACGCGGATCGAACCGAATCTCGGCGCCCTGCCCCGTCGCTTCGGCCTCTACACGCTCATCGAGCAGGTGACCCGTGCCGTCGATCAAGTGCACCTCGGCATCTCGCGTGCGCAAGCGTACGGCGAGATCCGCGGCCACGCGCGGGTGCACGTTGCGATCGAGGGTGCCGTGGACGACGAGCGCTGGGCACGCCAGATCGGCCCACGTGTCCGAAGTGCTATCCGCGAGGATCTTCTCTTCCTCGAGCGCGCGGAGCGTGATGCCGCCGCCCATACACGGGTCGGTGGGGTCGTAAGCCCCTTGGAGGCGCGAGAAGCACGCTTCGTACTTGCTGGCCGAGAGGTCGAGTATCCACGCCCCATACACATCCCACTGGCGCCGCCGGATGGTCGCCATCTCCCGCAGCTGCCCCACGATGCCTTGCATCATGTTCTGCGTCGCCCCCGCCAGTGACACCACGGCAGCCACCCGAGAGTCGCCGTGTGCGACGTGGGGCGCGAGCATACCGCCCTGGCTGTGACCGAGCACGACCAAGCGCCGCGAGTCCACTTCGGGGCGCGTCGCGAGATAGTCGAGGGCGTCTCGGGCGTCGTCAGCGAAATCGCTGAAGCGGAACTGAGTGAAATCGACCGACTTGTGCTTGAACGCTCGCTCATAGCAGCTGACGCAGCTGCGCTTGTCGTATCGCAACACGACCAACCCCTGTTCCCCAAGGATCTTGGCCAGAGCTTTGAACACGAGAAAGGGCGCGTGCAGGTCGGGCCGGGTGATTTCCCCCGAGGCGATCTCGTCTCGAGTCTGAGGGCCGCTGCCGTGAATCAGCACCACCGCTGGTCGGGGACCGTCCAGGCCTTCTGGGAGCGTCAGCGTCCCATGAAGCCTGGGTAGGTATTTCTCGGTCAGGCGGGAGTCGAACTCTACCTCCTCGGCCCGCGTGCTGGTGTGAATCATCTCGCAGCGCGCGCCATCGAGGTGCTGATTCAGTCCGCAGCCGATTCCCTCACGGCGCCCATCACGCATCACGAACGCGCTGGGGGCCGGGCCCAACGAGCTCTCTCGAGTCGGAAGCTCCGCCAGCACAGCCAGCACCAACGACGCTGCGGTGAGCAACACGTAGCCGAGCAGGGAGAGCTTGAGCCAGCGGGGCACGCCCCATGTTCTCATGCCGGGGGACTATCCCGGCGGTAATTGTCGAGGCACCTTGCGCGGAGGCGGCGCAGGGGAAACACCACAAACAGAGCCTCCAACGCGCCGCTCTACTCGGCCCCGCGCGATTCTGAAACACTCGAGCCTTGATTCGCACTCGGGGGCTCTGTCGGCGCTTTGGTGATCGCGTGGCGGTCGAGGCTCTCGATTTGCACGTCGAGCGGGGCGAAGTGCTGGGCTTGCTCGGCCCAAACGGCGCGGGCAAGACGACGACCGTGCGTTTGTTGAGCGCGCTGATCGCCCCGAGCAGCGGCTCGGCGCTCGTCAACGGCTACTCAGTGGTGGACGACGCACAAGACGTCCGACGCTCGACTGGAATCCTCACGGAAACTCCTGGGCTATACGATAAGCACACGGCCGTGGAGAACCTGGAGTTGTTCGCTCGGCTCTATGGCGTGGAGCACCGGCAACGAGCAATCGCTCGAGAGCTCCAGCGTGTGGGCTTGTGGGAGCGGCGGGGCGAACCTGTCGGCCAGCTCTCGAAAGGCATGCGCCAGCGCCTAGCTCTGGCTCGCGCGCTGCTGCCCGATCCGCCCGTCCTGTTTCTGGACGAACCGACCTCAGGCCTGGACCCCGAGAACGCGCGCAACGTCCGCCGCATCATCGGCGAGCTCCAGGCTCGTGGCCGCACCATCATCTTGTGTACGCACAATCTGGACGAAGCCGAGCGGCTGTGCTCGCGGATCGCGATCCTGAAGCGACGCTTGATGACATCCGGCACGGTGAGTGAGCTGAGGGGATCGGGCCGTCGCAACGTCGTGCGCCTGCAGATCGCGGAGCTGCCCGAGGGGATCGAGCGCGAGCTGGGTCGAGAGGCCTTCGTGCACGACGTCGAGTGCGTCGATCAGCGCACCCTGGATGTGAAGCTGGCGGAACCGCGAAGAGACAAACCTCTGCTGGTCGCGCGCCTGGTGGGCTTGGGGGTGAGGGTGCAGCTGATGAGCGACTTTCAGCCCTCGCTCGAGGACGTCTACCTGAGCGTCGTAGGCGACGCGCAGGCGGCGTCGAGCAGCGAGGCAGCCGAGTGAGCTACGAGCGCGTGGCGGCGATCGCCCACCACGAATGGGTTGGACTCAAGCGCAACCGCCAGGTGCTCTGGGGACTCGGTGTGCTGCCCTTGTTGCTCACGCTGTTCGTGATCGGGTTCAGCGCACTCGGGAGCAACGCGGAGCCTGGCTCGATGAACGGCGGCAGCAATACACCCAGCGTACTCCTGGGGGCGCCGGTCACCATTCAATTGAGAGGTCGCGTTACGGATCGACGCCAATCTCTGCGTGACCTGAACG
>JAUILJ010000767.1 GCA_030433055.1 Polyangia bacterium | reverse complement strand
GCCTGGGTTCAGTCTGGCGGCCACTGTGGTGCTGGTCACCAACAGTCGTCCGCAGCCAAGGTTCCTCGCGTTGCACGTGGCGCTCGCTTGCGGGAGCATGCTCGTGCCAAGCGTGCTGATGGGCGCCGGGCTCCTGCCCGTGCGCTACGGCAGCGACGCCACCGCCTGGATCAGCACTAGCTTTGCCCAGCTCACCACCGGCCCGACTCTGGTATTCCTTGCCGTGGGGAACCTGCTCTTCGTGATCTTGCCGTTGGTCCTCTTGGGGCGCAACGTGGAGCGCCTCAACAAGATCGAGAACTCGCTGTTCGCCCAGGCTTGGCTGCTCCGTGAGCTACTGCCAGGGGACCAAGTGCGAAAAGACTAAGGGGGCGTTGCCGCCCCCTCATCCTCTGCCCGAACTCTCGAATCAGTGCCTGCGGCGACGTCGAATGAAGGCGCCGAGCCCTAGAGCGAGAGCAAGCAACGCGCCGGAGGCCGCCGCTGCGGCGGATGACGACGGGCCGGTGACACCGATTCCGCGGCGCGAGCGGCGCCGGCAGCCCGAGCCGGCGGGGGTCGATGACTTGCCAGGCACCGCGCAGCCGCAACCCGAGGTCTCGTCGGCAGGCTCCGCGCCGTTGGTTCCACCCGTGCTGACGCCCGCCGTCCCTCCAGCTGCAACGCCCGCGGTTCCGCCGGTACCAGGATCGGCTCCTCCGGTTCCGCCCGTCGCGCCACCGGCTCCGCCGGCTCCGCCCGTTGCCGCCTCGGAGAGGTCCTCGAAGCTGACCTCAGGCGAGCTGAGCGGACAGTTCTGATGCCCGATGACCATGTGGTAGGTCGCGTTGGGGTCGAACGGCGGATCGCTGTTCTCATCGATCACGATTTCACCGGTGCGCTGGTCGAGGTGTTCTTCGGCGTAGTCGTACACCGACACCTCGGGGATGAAGCCCGAAGATTTGAAGCCGACGTGCTGGTCGCGACGCACGTAGATCCCCCAGTCGAGACCGCTGGTGCGCTCGGGGAACAAGTTGACCTTGAAGCGGATCCCCTTGGCGTCCGCGGCAGGCGTCGCCTGAAAGTGGAAGAGGCTGCTGAGGCTCACGAACTGCTTGGCCTGCTGACAGCTACCGCCGAGGAACTGAGCGACGATGTCCAGGCCGAGCATGTTGGTCGCGATGGGTTCGCCCTCGGTCAGGGTTAGCTCGTTGTCGCAATCGTCGAGGCCACGACTCGCGATGATGTCATCGATCTTCGTCAGGTCCGCGTCGGTGAGGTCTCCACCGTCCTTCAGGTCGGCGGCAGTCTGCTGAATGCCCCGGGCGAAGTCTCCCAGCGTCGAGCTCTGCACCAACAAGCTGGCGGCGCCCCACACCAGACGATCTGCGACGGACTTCCCGAACTCCTTGCGCAGGCTCCAGCCCAAGCTACCAACCACTTCGCCATCCGCGTGAACCTCGCCCACGAGATCCCCAGGGCAGCTCTTGGACGCATCCTCGAGGTTTCGTTCCGCGCCCAGCGCGCCGAGGGAGGTCTCACCCAGGACGGCGCTCTCGTTCTCCGTGCACGCGAAGTAGTCGCTGATGCCCTCGTCGATGGCTCCACCCCAGGGAGACAGCCCGTACTCGCTGGTCGCGGTTTGTCCTCCGTTGTAGCCGATGGCGTTGTCGCTCACGTAGTGGGTGAACTCGTGAAGGAACACGTCGCTGTCCAGGGCGAAGTCCACGCTGGAGCCTTGCCCGATGCCGATCATGTTCGGCGCGTTGAAGCTTCCAGAGTTGATTCCCTGGGGAGAGAAAAATGCGTTGTCGAGCGGCGCACCGCTCTCCTGCATGTTCGCCACGGCCACGAGCTTCCAGCTTGAAGCGCTCATGTCGACGTTGAGGTCGGTCTCGTAGAACGACTTCATGCGCGTGAGGTGGTAGTAGAGGTTCACCTGAGCGAAGGCGTCGGTGGCATCCGTCGGGTCCGTGGGCGGATCGTAGAGGAAGTCCCCGTTCGTATCGGGCTCGAGAACCTGCTCTACCGTCACCTGTCCCTGGTTGGGATCGCCGCTGACGTAGTTGGTCACCGTCAGGTTGCCGCTCCAGCCATTCAGGTGCTGCGGCGTGCCTACGACGAGCTCGGTGAGCTCGGTGTCGATCAACGTCGGCGTGGTCACTGGGTCCTTCTCATATACCCGACCCTTGGCCGAGCGAGCCAGCGGCCCGCCGCCACGCAGCGTGCCGTCATGGGCATCGATCAGGTAGCGGAACCCGCCCTTTTCGCTCGGTACATCGACCTGCCACACCAGGTACCCGCCGGTCTGCTCCGCGGGCAGCACCGCGAGCAAGAAGCGGGGCGCGCCCAAGGTCGCCGTGACCTGAAACTGGGCGGCCCGTTGCAGCGCGTCGTCCTGGCTGAGTCTCGGGGTGACGTCGAGATTCAGGCTGCCAGCCACCTCTACGACGCTGCGTTGAACCTCGCCCGCGTCGTTCAGACGCACGACCACCGCCTTACCCAGCACAGGGAGCCCAGCACGAGCTGAGCCTGTCCGAGACCAAGGCTTTTCCTCGCGGATTCGAGGTACTGGTGCGCGACGTTGGGGAGCGTGGTTCCGCGCGCCACCAGGCCCTGGTTGGTCGTCGGTTTGTGCCAGGTGGCTGCCGAGGCATCCAGGCCGGGGACGGTACAGGCCAGCAGAGCGAACAGGGCGAGCGAGCGACGCATGGAGGTCCTTTCAATGAGGCGCGGGCTGCCGCGCGAGGGGTGGTCGCAACTAACATCTTTTTGCTCGCGGTGCTTGAGCCGCAGCCAGTGGGAGCACGGGGAACGAGCGGAAGCAGGCGTGCGACAGCGCAACGTTGTGCTGCGGAATGCCGTTCGATTGGCCGCCAGCGGAGCGAATTTCCGTGTGGGGAGCGCGGGAGGCAGAAGATTACATCGTCGCGGGAGTCCGACTGCCTGGGTCGTCGTCTCAGGCTGACTCAAACCCGGGGCCGCACGGGGCGCGCGATTGAGCGATTATTTTTGTGTCGGGGCGACGGATCCGCCGTTGCCTGGCGGCGGTCAGGCGGCGCGGCGCCCGGGCGGGTGGCTGTGGGGCAGCCCAGCGCGTCTCACCCCCAAATCCGGACCCGCATCCGGCAAGCTCGGTTTCTGACAACACAGAGGCCGCCAATCACGCTCAGCTGCTCGCCAGGCGAGGCTGCGGAAACCAAGGCTGGATACAGCGCTGGGTCCGATGTGCATGACCCCGTGGGTTCGCGCTGCGCAACTGCGTCACAGTGGGAGCGGAGACCACATGCCGCTCGCTGCGCGGTGCAGGAATCACGACTGCAATATCGCGGGCGTTCGAATGAACGCAAACCGCCAGGCTTCGACGCTCGTCTTACTGAAGCAGAAATTATGGTGGATAAGCCGCGCGGGTCCCCTCGGGGGGCTTGCGAGCGTGACCCGGTTGAGAAACACTGTTGGAAGCGGAATTTTTCCGCACGCTGGGAGGGCGCCAAAGGAACTCGATGAGCGTTCAGCAAAGCATCGAAGCCGGCGAGCGAATCGGTCGCTATAAGGTTATCTGTGAACTCGCCTCGGGCGGGATGGCGACGGTGTACCTCGCGTACCTGGGCGGCCTCGGCGGATTCCAGCGACTGGTTGCGATCAAGCGGCTGCACCCGCACCTCTCGGAAGAGAAAGAGTTCGTGAACATGTTCCTCGACGAGGCACGCCTCGTCGCGGAGATCCGCCATCCTCACGTCGTCCCGACTCTGGATATCGACCAGACTCCCCAGGGCCTGTGCCTGGTGATGGAGTACGTGGAAGGCGGAGCGTTCTCGAACCTGCTCGTCCACGCCGCTCAGCACGAAGAGAACGGTCGCCTCGACCCGGGAATTGCCATCCGCGTGGTGTTGGACGCGCTGGGAGGCCTGCACTCGGCGCATGAACTCACGGATGCGGACGGAAATCCTCGCGGGTTGGTCCACCGTGATGTTTCCCCGCAGAATATCCTGGTCGGGACGTCGGGCAACTCGATGATCCTGGACTTCGGTATCGCGCGCGCTTCGCAGCGCCTCACCTCGACTCGAGTGGGGCAGATGAAGGGCAAGCTGGCGTACATGGCGCCAGAGCAAGCGACCGGCAAGGAGGTCGATCGTCGCGCGGATGTGTTCGCAGCGGGCATCGTGCTGTGGGAGGCGCTGACTGGGCGTCGGCTATTCCGGGGCAGCAACGAAGTCGACACATTGACCCGGCTGCTGAACGACCGCGTCCCGCCGCTGCGCGAGATCGAGCCGTCGGTGCCTGAAGAGCTCGAGAGCGCGGTGATGATGGCCCTCGAGCGCGAGCCTGACGATCGCTACCCGACCTGCGCTGACTTCGCG
>JAUILJ010000766.1 GCA_030433055.1 Polyangia bacterium | reverse complement strand
CGCACCTGGGCGCGCCGCAGGTGTTCACCGAGTCGCTCGAACAGGTCCTGCTCGAACCAGGACACGCGCAGATCGAGCCAGCGCAGGTACGTGAGCGCGTTGAGATCGGGCACATGGCGGACCGAAGTGCCGAGCGGGAGCTGCAGCCCCTGAATGTGGCGCAGGGCTGCGAGGCGCTCGAGGGGGATCTGCCCCGCGGTGTGCTCGGGCGGTGCATAGTACACTGCCACGGGGAAACGAGCTGCCGCTTGGTCCACCGCGCGCACCAGCTTGGGCGCCAGCGAGGGCAGCAGCACCATCGCCGGACCCTGGAGCTTGGCGAGCTGCAGCTGCGCGTCCTCGCCGCGTAAATCGAGCCAGATCACCCGGCCGTGAACAGCACCGATGTACGGCGACACGGGCTCGAAGTCCTCGAGCTCCGCCGGGGTGGCCGGCACCCGCAACCCAAGCCAATCAGCGTACGTCCACGCGCTGACGTCGAAGCCGGCTTCAGAGTGGGAGGGGGTGAGATCGCGCTCGGCGGGCGATGCTACCTCGCTGGGTGCTCTGCTCGGCTGCGTCGCTGGGCCACCGCAACCCACCGCAGCGCCGAGCAGCGCTGCGCACACGCGCGAACGCCAGAGGCTCGGGCTGGTGGGAGACAGCTTGAGATGCGGAAACACTTCGGGTGAGCGGCGCGCGGTGTTAGGCAGTGAGTCATGCGCCGCTCCGCTCCTCGCAGGGTGTTGAAAAACACACTGCAAATCAACAGCCTGCTGGTGTGCTTCGTGCTCTGCCTGACCGTCGCGTGTGATTCCGAGGACGGTCGGCGCAACCGCAGCGGCGAAGACGCAGGGACGGGTGACGGGAGCGCCACCGGGGGCAGCGCCGGTCAGGCGACGGGAGGCAGCGCTGGGAGTAGCGGGAACGCGGGAGCCGGGGGTGCTGGCGGGGCAGGCGCGGGCGGCGCTGGCGGGACGGGCGCCGTCGCCGGGTCCGCAGGTACTGGGGGCGCTGCCGCAGGCGGTGCTGCCGCTGGCGGTGCTGCCGCTGGCGGTGCCGCGGGGATTGGTGGCAGCGGCGGCGCCCTGACCGCGCAGCTTTGTTTCAGCTACTCAGAGCCAGACTTCGGCGCTGGTCCCCTTGAAGTGCAGGACCGCTCGACCGGCGGAGGCAGCGCGAGCGTCACCGTCGAACCGACGGGTGGCAACCCGGGTGCCTATCTCAGGGTCGTGACCAGCTCCGCCGGCGCTGGCAACCACGCGGAGCTGCTGATGCTGCTGCCTGCGTCGGAGTACGTGCCTTCAGCGAGCGGTCCGATCCAGAGCATCGTCTTCAAGGTCGACATGCGTACGTTCGGCGGCAGCGTGTCTCAGTATCACGAGCCTGCATTGGAGCAGGGCGGCACCATCTATCGCATCCCCAGCATGGGTACCTTCGTGAGTGACTTCTGGGGCAATGTCGGACCCAACGCTTCCGACGCTTCTGTCTGGGAGGACACGAACGGAGCGCACCCCGACTTCTCGGCGACCGGCGGCGCGATCCGCTTTGGCGTACTGCGCACGGCGCCCGACGGCAGCGGTACGCTGACCGCCGGCATCGACAACTTCCTGCTCGAAGTGACCTGCCTGCGCTGACTTGCTCGAGCCGACCTGCGAGACTGGCGGCGATGACTGACCGCGCGCCGCGACTTCATGGGTGTTACGCCGTGCCGCTCCGGGGCGGGCGCTGGGGGGCCTGTCAGGTGCTCGGGTTGAGCGACGGGCAGGCGGATGTGGTGGCCTTCGACTGGGTGGGGGAGGAGCCTCCAACGCTCGAGCAGCTGGCCAAGGCGAAGGCGCTGGTGCTGAGCCATCACGCACATCGCGAGCGGGTGCAGCGCTGCTACTACTCCGGGTTGGTGCCGCCCGATTTCCGTGCGCTGGGAGAGCGCCCGCCGCTGCTGAGCGGCGAGATGCAACCTCCGAGCTACGGCTCGTGGGCGGGGGTCGGGCATCAACTGCTGCTGCAGTGGCGCTGGGACCATGAAGTGCCGCGGGCGGAGCTCGAGCGCTACCGCGCCGGAGATCGGGAGATCACCCTCGGCGAGACGACGGCGCTGCCCAGCTACACCACGACCATCGGCGCGGCTCGCTGGGCGGATTTTCCCTGGCCGGCGAGCGAGCCGGTGCCGTGGCGGGCGCTCGATGCGGCGGGGACGCTGACCAAGTTGACGTATCATGGTCGCGATGTGGGAGTGATCTCATACGTTGCCTCGCGGAAGCTAGTGACGGAGCTGAACTGGTACGAGCACGGTCAGTCCAGCCTGGACTTTCGTGGGGCTTCCCTCCTGGAGTTGCGCCTGGACGTGCCCAGGCGGCTGGCGGTGAGCGTCGACGCGGAGCTCCGGGAGCTGACGCTCAGCGGGCACGGCAAAGGGCGCTCGGTGGCGGTGGAGCACCCGGCGGCTGGACAAGAGCTGCAGCTGCACCTTTGGCAGCCACTGGGTGGCGTCGTGCCGCCAGCGGTGAAGGGCTTGGAGCGCCTGTCCGAGCTCGACCTGGGGCCGATGAAGCAGGTCGACTTGCGCGCCATCGCGAAGGCGTATCCGAAGCTGAAGCGGCTCACGCTGCGGGGCAAGTACGCCAAGCTGGAGCACCTCGAGGCGCTCACCAGGTTGCGCGAGCTCGAGTCAGCGACGTTCTACGATGTGTATGACCTGGACGTGGCGTCTCTCCCCCCGATCGGGGAGCTGCCGAGGCTGAGTCAGGTGACGTTCGGCGGCCTGAGGAAGAGCGACGCCCAGCTACTCCGCAAGCACTTCGCGACGCTCGAGCACCTGGATGTGCATGGTGCCAAGAACGACGCGTGGATCGCCGCCAACGCCAACAATCCGTTGCGCGACTGGGTGGACGACGACGAAGCCTTTGGGGAGCAGGCGTGCAAGATCTTCGCAAAAGCTTACCGTGCGGCAACGAAGGCAGGGGCCGAGAAAGGCGCCAAGAAGGGGAAAGCCGCTGCCGAGGCCAAGCAGGCGCTCACCGATTTCGTGAAGGCGCTGAACAAGCTAGCCGCGAAGTTCGAGCTCGCCGACACGGTCCGCCGGGAGGAGGCGTACGAGGCCTATCATCAGCTGGTCGCGCTCACCGGCGTGAGCTCGAAGCTGGCCGACGCATGGTGGGGCGAGCTGTGTGATTTTTGAAGCGGAGGCGGCTCTGAGGCGGAGCTCAGAGAGAGCGGCTCACTCCGACGCTCGCAGCGTGATGCGCATGGACTTGTGCGCGGGCTGGTTGCAGCTCGGGTCCACCGCGCCCACGAACACCAGGGGGTTCGCCTCTGGAAAATAGGCCGCGGCGCTCTTGCGAGCGATGGGGTAAGAGACCGTACGGAAACGGTATACGGTACGCTCGTCGCCCTTGAAATGGCTGGTGATGTCCACCAGCTGTCCGTCGCTGAGCCCGAGCTGCTTCAGGTCCTTGGGGTTGACGAAGATCACGCGCCGCCCGCCGCGCACCCCGCGATAGCGGTCGTCCATGCCGTAGACCACGGTGTTGAACTGATCGTGGCTGCGCACCGTGGTCAGGATCAGCTCGTCGGGTTTCAGGTCGTGCTTGGGGATGCCGCACACCGAGAACTGCGCTTTACCGCTCTGGGTCTTGAAATCGCGCTGCTTTGCCGCGTTGGGGAGGTAGAAGTGACCTCGCCTCAGGCGCGCGTTGAAATTCTCGAAGCCGGGGATGATGCGCGCGATGTGATCGCGCACCGTGTCGTGATCGAGGAGCGACTCCCAGTCGACCGGGCTGGACTTGCCGAACGTGGCTCGAGCGACGCGCACGATGATCTCGGTGTCGCTGAGCAGGTCCGGGGCGACTGGCTCTTCTTGCCCCCGGGTTGGGTTGACGATGCCCATGGAGTCCTCGGCGCTGGACAGCTGAAGATTTCCGCGGTGAAACGCTCGCTCGGCGCGGCCCAGGCAGGGCAGGATGAGCGCCTCCTGGCCTCCGAACAGGTGGCCGCGATGCAGCTTCGTCGACACGTGCACCACCAGCGGACAACGCGTGAAGGCTTCGGTCGTGAAATGGGTGTCGGGAGCCGCCGCGAGGAGGTTGCCGCTGATCGCGAAGAAGATCTTGGCGCGCCCGTCGTGCATGGCGTGCAGCGTGTCCACCGCGTCGAAGCCTCCGTGGCGGGGTGACTCGATGCCCATCTCCGCATCCAGCGCTGACAGGAAGCTCTCCCGCGGTCGCTCCCAGATCCCCATCGTGCGATCGCCTTGCACGTTGCTGTGGCCGCGCACGCAGCACGCGCCGGCGCCCGCTCGCCCCAGGTGCCCACCGAGTAGCAACAGGTTCACCACCTGCTTGACGTTGTCGACGCCGTTGGGGT
>JAUILJ010000010.1 GCA_030433055.1 Polyangia bacterium | reverse complement strand
CTGGAGAAAGAGATCGGCGAGTAGCACTGCTCTTGCGACCTGAGCCAGGCGGGCGCCTTCGCGGCGCCCGTCGTGCTTTTGTGGGCTCGCGGCATCGCTCTTCCCCGGTACAAAAGCAGGAAGGCGCCGAGATCCACTCGGCGCCTTGCTAGTGCACAGTTGTCGGTTCGCGCCTCCCGGCGCGAACCGTCAGCTCACTTCTTGGAGGTCTTCTTCTTCTTGGCCTTCTTCGCCGCGCGGGGCTTGCCGCCGCCCGAGCTCAGCGCCTTCTCGACCTTCTCTAGCTCACCGCGCAGCTGGCTGGCGCGACCGAGCAGGACCGAGCGCTTCTCGTCGGAGAGCGACGAAGCCTGGTCCAGGTCGCCGAGCAGGTTGAAGTGCCCGTCCGTGAACGGCTCCAAGCGACCCAGCGCACGCTCGAAGCGCAGCATGGGCTGCTTGCCAGCGGTGCGCGGATGCTTCTGGCGCAGCTCGGCGATCGCGAACTCCAGCTCCTGCGTGGAGAGCTGCTCATCGACAGCGCGCTTCGCGAGGCCAGCCTGGTACTTCTCCTCGACGAGGTCGAGGCGCGCGGCGATACCGAACCCGAAGGGGCAGTTCTCCGGCGTGTAGTTCAGGTTGCAGAGGACGCGGTACGCGGCGCAGCAGCGGTGCAGCGTGAGCTTGGTGATGCTCAGCTTCTCCTGCTCCACGATCTCGCGGTTCGACTGATCCTCGAAGTGCTCGAACACGATGCGTCCGCACTCGTAGGCATCCTTGAGGGTGAGCGGCTCAACTGGGCGCTTTCGCGCGGCAGCGGGCCATTTGTATCCGCCTTTTTTCTTGGTTCCCTTCGGCATCGCTGAAAGGTAACTGATGGATCGCGGAAAGACTAGTGGAAGGTTGCATACGGAATCGTCTGCGGAACCGAATTTTTGGGTTGGGTCTTTTCCGGGCGGTCTGAGTCTGGAGTCTGAAGCGCGGTCACCTGTGACCCAGGGCTTGGTTCCGCGAGTGAAAAGACGCTCGTTTCCGCTGGCTACTCCGTGCCTCAAATTTGCCAGGTATTCCTGAGCGTGGCTGTGCTGGTTTCCTCCGTCCAGCTGTTGGAGGGCGTTTCCGGGCGAAATACGACCGTGCGGTGTTTTCGGATTCGACCGCAGGAACGCTGTTCACGCCCATCCGCCCTGGTTTGGCTTCCGCGCGGCGGAGCCGGTTCCGTGGGCAAAGGCGCGAGTTCCTCCAACGGGCGGGGTGCTCCACGGCGCTCGGGCGCTCACCTTTTCGGCGGTTCTGCGCTGCTTTGCGGCTGGTTCATGAAGCGCGGCTCGCAGGCCGGACGGCGTTTCCGCTGGGCCTGGGAATAGGCACCCTGCTTCGCCCGTTTCAGCCGTTTCCCCGCAGTATCGGCGCCCTTCGCCCGAGTGATGGGGCTAGCGCTGACGTGGGCCATTGCCGGACGTGTGTCCCGTGCACCGACCCTGGATCCGCGTTCCTTCGCCTTCAACGCGCGGCTGGGACGCTGGCTGCGATGGTCGCCGCGGGGATTCGGGGGGTCGCGCCCGCGCAGCCAACGACGGCCGCCGCGAAGCGTGAGGCCGCCCGCCCGGCGTCTTCGAGCGGACTACCCGCCACCAGGTGCGCCGTGAGCACGGCGGTATACGCGTCCCCAGCGCCCACGGGATCGTGGACGGAGCCGCTCGCGGGGTAGGCTGGGACGAAGATCTGACGCTCTGGGGTGTGGAGTTCGGATCCACTCGCATCGAGGGTCAGCGCGACGACCTCGATTCCGCGCGACAGTAGCCAGCGTGGCACGTCGTCCGTCCCGTAGAGCTGACGCAGCGTTTCTGCCTCATTGGCGTTCAGCTTCACCACGTTAGCCAGCTTCAGCGACTGCTCGATGGCCTCCGGGCTCGCCCACGGCTGGCGGATGTTCAAGTCGCAGACCCGAAAGCGTGCGGAGGTGGTCTCGATGGCGTCGCGTAGAGTGGTTGAGCCGAGCGGAGTCCGTTGAGCGAGGGTGCCGAAGACGATCGCATCCGCTCGTCGAAGCAAGCTGACCAACGCGTCGTCGAGCTCGATGCGATCCCAGGCGGCTTGTTTGGCGATACTGAAGCGTGGTTGTCCACGCTCCAGGCGAACCTGCACACAGCCCGTCGGCGCGACCGGGTCGAGCTGGACGGTGCTCGTGCTCAAGCCCCGCTGGGCCAGGGCTGCGACCGCCGCGTGCCCCAGCTCATCGTTCCCCACGCGGGTCACGAGCTGAGTCAAGCAGCCGAGCTGCGCGAGATGGACCGCGACGTTCGCCGCGCATCCGCCGAGGATCCGTGCGTCGTCGTAGAGATCCCACAGGGTCTCGCCCCAGGAGACAATCAGCTGCGCCATCAGTCGCTGACTGCTTAGCAGTTGATCGGCGTGACCTGGTAGGTCACCGGACCGCCGGTGAATCCCGACACCGTCACGGTGTAGCTGTCTCCCACCGTCGCGCTCCAGGACTTGGTGATGGCGATGGCTTTCAGGCTGCCGTACCCCCCGGTGAGCGGGGTCACGGTGACGGGCATGTTCATGCCATCGGAGTCTCGGGTCACGGTCACGCTTGCTCCGCTGAGGCTGTTCTTGTGATGGAAGCTCCAGGTCCAGGCGAAGACGGACGCGGGCGCGTAACCCGCGGGCGGCCAGGACACCCAATCTGGGCTGGGCCCGCCACCGCTGGAGGCGAACACCCCGAGGCACTGCGCGTCACCGTATTGCCCGCCCCCCGCGTAGTAGCCGATGCCAACCGGGCCCAGCGGAGGATTGAAGATCCATCGGCGATGGCCCAGAGACGCTACCCCGTTGTCGCGCACGAACTGATCGATGGCGTTCGCCGGATGATTCGGTCCCCAGGCTAGATTCGACGAGCTGGTGCCCGCCTTGCCAGCGTCGGTGTAGCAGGTGGCCGAGGTTGGAGGGTTGTGAGGGTCTGGGACGGTTCCCGGAGGATTCCATGAGGCGAGCACTGCGCACCAACGTCCGGTTTCGTTCGCCGCATCCGAGTCCGCGCTGGGACCCAGGCCGATCAGCCACCGAAATGCGTTCAAGCGCCTCACGGTGTCGTTGAGCCCTTCCCGGGAAGTGGTCCCCGGATCGCACTGGTTGCCTCCCGACGTCCACGGGTTGGCATCGTCGATCTGATGCCCCCAGTTCCACATGTCACACACGGCTTGTTGGGAGTGGCCCGCCGGATCCCCAGGGAGATTTGCCGTGCAGCCCGAGCCGCTCGCGGTCCATCCCGGGAGGCAATTGCACTGGCTGTCCGCTGGATCGCAGTACTCCGTGCTCCCACAGCTGACGCCTTGACATGAGCCGAGTGGCCCAGTGCCCCCTTGTCCCTGACCGCTCGAGCCACCGTTGGTGCTGCTACCACCGTTTGCGGAGCCACCGTTTGCGGAGCCACCGTTGGTGCTGCTACCACCGTTTGCGGAGCCACCGCTGGCTCCGGCGCTGCCGCCGCTTCCTCCGGCCGCCGCCCCGCCGTTTGCGGCGCCACCCGTGTTGGAGCTTCCCCCGGCCGCACCGAAGCCGCTTCCGCCGATCGATGCCCCGCCGTTGGCGCTTCCACCGGACGCGTCGGTGCCGCCATTGGTCGAGCCTCCGTTGCTCCCTCCTTGGCCGACGCCGCCGCTGGAGGTCCCGCCCGTCCCCTGCTCGAACTCCAGCGAGTCGTAGTCCAAGAGGTTGCTGCATCCCAAGGCGAGCAGCGCGCCAAGCGCCGAGTAGATCCCATGCCGACTCGTCATCAGAACCTCCCTGAGACCCAGATCGAGTCTGCTCCAATGCCTGCCTGAACCGGACCCTGCTCGGTCTCGCTCGGTGCGATCATCAACAGCACCACCCCCGTGACCAACCCAGCGGCGCCCACTCCGAACCCAATGGTCGAGAACAGCGCCTGCTGCTTGCCGTAGATCCGCGGGGCAACGATCTTGAGCGCAAGCGTCACCCAGGTCGTCTCGAGTGCTCTTCGCCTGAAGGCCGAAATAGCCACCCAGCGCGACTCCCACGATTCCGACTCCCAGACTCACGTAGCCGAGGGGCCTGGCCAGCGATGTAGACGTCTCCGGAGGCTCCTCTTCTGGGGGTGAGACGCTTGGTTTGGGCAGTGCTTCCAGCTCGACTGTCGCCGTTTTGGTCTCACCTTCCTTCACGTCCAGCTCGAACTCCACGTCTCGAAAGCCGTCGGCACTGGCTCGCACCGTGTGCTTGCCGGGATCCACCTCTCGAGCCTCTGCAGGTAGCGGCACCGCCTGTCCATCGAGCTGCAGCTCGCCCGCGAAGTCTGGGGCGACCACGAAGCTGATCTTCGGGATCCGAGCGACCAGCTCGTCGAGCTCCTTCTGGGCGCTCTTCTTCTGCCCCTTGCTGGCGCTCTCATCGCTCAACACGTGCTCGAGCTCAGCTTTTGCCTCGAGGAGACGGCCGAGCCCAGCTTTGGCGCGGGCGAGGCGGCGGCGGTTTGCCGACGTGTCGTAGTGGCCACCCGATTCCTCGTAGGCTTCTAGGGCGGCCTGGAAGTCTCCACGTTTCTCTGCGGAGCGCCCCTTCGCCGCGGCCTTGTTCGCGGCTGCGATTTCCTTCCAGCTGGGTTTGGCCTGCACCTGAGGCGACAAACCCCCAACCCCAAGCAGGGTTGCAAAACCCAAGGCGACGCCGAAGCGCGCTCTCGCACCGACGCGCAACCTACGCCGATCATCCCCTCTGGATCTACGTTCCACCCCTAGAGCTTCCGGAAGGCTGGTCCTCTGCGCAAGGCCAAGCGTGGTCCAAGCGCTGGCGCATTCTCGTCCGCGGTTCACAACGGGTCGTTGGTTCCGTGGTGAAAGGTACGCCGGCGGGCTCTAGGGTGGGTAGGCTCTGCCGCGAGAGCACACGATTCTACGCACAGAAGATCGTGGCGACTGTCGCTATCGCCAGCGAGACGCGGCGCCCAAGTCACTCACAGCCGTGAACCCGGCCTGCTGCAGCACTCTGCGCGCGCCGCGACTGCGCATGCCGCTCGCGCAGTAGACGACGATCGGCTGATCTTTGGGTTCGAGCTCCACGCTGCGCTTGGCCAGATCTTGGAGAGGCACGTTGATGGCACCAGGCAAGTGCCCGGAGCCGAACTCGGTCGTGGTGCGCACGTCCACCAGCAGTGCTCCTTCGGAGACCAAGCGCTGCGCTTCCTCGGGTTTGATCTGGTTGCGCCTCATCATCAGCCGCATCGCGACCCAGGCAAGGATCGCACCGAGGATGGCGTAGAGGAGCGGTGAGTTCATGAGCCGTAGGTGGGACCGAGGGCGCCCTTGAGGCGCGCGTCGATGGCCTTCACCTGGGCGATAAACTCATCCAGGCGCTCGCGCAAGGCTTCGCTATCGTCCAGGCGCTGTGTGGCGACCCGCACGAAGGGTACCAGGGTTTGCTCCATGATTTGCACCTGCATCGCCAGCAGCTCATCGATGCCCGGGGGAGGATCGTTGCGCACCGTGAGCGCGACCTTGGGCTCGGCGAGGCGCGCGAGTGACTCGTTCAACGATCGAATGTGCCCCTCGACCCATTCCAGCTTCCCCGACGTATCCCGGGAAACCGTCGCCTCGCGGATACTCTCTCGGATCGCCACCAGTTGTTCGCCGAGGCTGCTGAGCTGAGAGGTCACCCGCACGACCGGGTCCGTCTCGGAGCCGCCCAACGCCAGGTGCTTCTGAAAGCCTTGCTTGATCTCTGCCCAGCGCTTGGCGGCGTCGGGAGACAGCGTGCCCCGTAGCTCGGCGAGCTTCAGCACGTTCTGCTCGGCGCCGGTGGTGAGGGTCTGCGCCTCACCGGCGTAGTGGTCTTCGATCAGCGCTTGAAGCTCCCGCTCGTTCATGGCGCTGACCACCTTCTCGGCGAGCTTGTTCATGTTGCGGTAGCTGCCCTGCAGCTTGAATGGTGGTTCGGTGCGGAACCTGTCGTCCATGGACGCTGACGAAATGTAGGTTTGGTTGACCTTGAGCAACACGCTCTGGACCTTGAACAGGCGCTCGAGCACCGCCTTGATCTCTGCAATTTCCACGGCGGAATAGCCATGCTCGAGCTCCGAGGCGGGCACTTCCTCGCCCTGGGCCATGCGAATGAACGCATACAGGTCCTTCGGGGACCGGCTCGCGAGAGGGGCGAGCACCGGGTTCGAAGTCAGCGAGTTCTCGATGTAGCTCAGTGCGAAGACCTCATCCCGCCCTTCCAGGATGTCGCCCAGGTTGTACGTATCCGCGCGGTTCGAGAGCATGTCCGGGATCTGGAACTTCTCCCCGGACTCCGTGTACGGGTTGCCGGCCATCACCACGCAAAAGCGCTTGCCTCGCATGTCATAGGTGCGCGTGCGGCCCTGCCACACGCCCTCGATTCGGCGCTGTGCATCACACAGTGAGATGAACTTCTGCAGCAGCTCGGGGTGCGTGTGCTGGATGTCGTCGAGATACAGCATCACGTTGTTACCCATCTCGAGGGCCAGGTTGATCTTGTCCACCTCCTGACGTGCCGTGGCGTTTGGCGCCTCGCTGGGATCGAGGCTGTGAACGCCGTGACCAAGCGCTGGCCCGTTCACCTTCATGAACACCAGCCCCAGCCGACTGGCCACGTACTCCATCAGGGTAGTCTTGCCGTATCCCGGAGGAGATATGAGGAGCAGCAGACCCATCAGGTCGGTGCGCTTGCTGTCGCCGGCCGCCCCGAGCTGTTTGGCGAAGTTGTCGCCGATCAGCGGCAGGTAGACCTCGTTGATCAGGCGATTGCGCACGAAGGAGCTCAGCACCTTGGGCTGGAACTCGTCGAGGCGCAGCCGCCGCCGCTCGCGACCGAGCAGTGCCTGACGCGCGGCGCGATAGGCGCGGTACCGCGGCACCTGGACATCGAGGAAGTGGCTCAAGCGGCGCCCGAACTCAGCCACACTCAGCCTCAGGCTGCCCTCCTGGATCAGCGGGTGGTCGCCGAGCAGCCCCTCGACCGTGGTCTCTGTCAGCGCGGTGCTGGGCCGGAACTCGATGTTGCGCTCGGACAGCACCAACACCGCGGCCTCGAGGATATGGCGCTGGGCGTCGCGCCGCGCTCCCTCGGGTTGCCTGGCTGCAAATGCCGCGAGCCACGCCCGTGCGGTGCCCAGCTGGGCCTCGGGCGCGTGCGCCAACTCCCGCGCGTCGGCCTCGAACGCGCTGCGGCTGCCGCGCTCGTCGAGTGCCTCGAGGAAACGTTGACGGAGCTCCTGGGCACCCGGGCTCGACACGAAGCTCGGCGCCTCCTGCGCCAGCTCCTCTGCCAGGTAGCTGCCTGCCAACCGACACAGCTCCTCGAGCTGGGGCAACTTGGAGTGCTGATAAAAGCCGAGGATCCCCTCGCCTAGCTCGTGCCCGAGGTCTCTGAGCCCGCTGTCGTCTCCCAGCTGGCGCCGCAGCCGCCCCAGGCTCGCTGCGCGGCGAGCGATCAGCTCCCGCTCTCGGTCCCCAACGTTCCCATCGGAACCGCTCGCCCGACGTGGGTTCGCCCAGTACCAGGTGGCGAGGGCGCGCGCGTCTGCGTCGTAGCGCAGGAGGCCAGCGGACTCGGTCAAGTTCAGCGCTGCTCGAAGGATGAGGCACGCGTCCGCGTCGTGGAGGCCACGCTCGTAGCCCTCGTCGTAGCGCGCGGCGGCTTGCTTCTTGACCAGCTCCTCGAGCCCACCGTCGCTCAGCTCCGCCTCGCGCAGCGCCGCGACGCTCAGCCCGCCAGTGCCGGTGCGCGCTTGCTCGAGGATACTCGCCGCGAGAAACTCGCCTCGGTAGACGTCCTGGGTCTCGCTGATCAGCTGCTGTTGCCAGCAGTCTCTGAACTCGTTGAACGCCGCGTCGTCGATCGGCTCCCGGAAGTCGGTCCCGGACAGCGCCAGCGCCATACCGTCTTCGGAGCTGTTACCGAGCGGCAACATGGTCAGCTCGATCGCCTGAGTGTTCACCGCGAAGCGGTGCTTGCCCAGCTTGATCAGCTGCGCGCCGTCTTCGAACAGCTCTTGGCGATCTCTGAGCCCCCTGAGCGCGTCCTGTCGGGCCTGCTTGAGGCGTGAGGTCAGCTCTTCGGCCTTGGGAGCCTCGCTGAGCTCTCCCAGGCGCTCCGCCAGATCACGCACCTTCATCACCATCGGGTCGCTGGCGAAGTAGGCGTTCAGGGAGTCGTCGTCAGCGAAGCCTTGGCCGCGGCGAGCGATGCTGCTCAGGATGCGCTCTGCCGCGGAGACCAGGTTCTGGGCGCGCCGCTGGCGCTCGTCCAGGAGCTGCTGCTTCTTCTGATTGAAGGCCTCGTAGATCTCGTCGCGCTTCTGCGCCAGCTCGGCTACGAAATCATCGAACTCGCTGAAGCGTGCCTCCAGCTCCTCGAGCTGGATCATCAGACGCGAGAGCTGCTCGTCGCAGCCATCTGGCGTTTCCGCGAGGCTCAAGCTGCTGTGGACGTTTTGCCCCAGGAGCTTGAACTGGGCCCCGAACTCGGCGCGCCCCTCGGCGCTCTGGAGCGACTTCTTCTTGTTGTGGAGCGTCGCGCGGACGCGGTTCAGGGTCGCGAACACCTCGCTGATGCGCTCGAGGATCTGCGTGCGCTGGGTGGGGTCGTCCACCTCGAGGCTGCCGACCACTTCGCTCATCAACGTGAGGCCTTCACCGGTCGTCTCCAGGCGCTCGACCAGCGGCTTGAGCTCCGGGGTCTTCTCGACCTCCCCGACCGCGCTCAGCAGCTCGGACAGCTGAGTCTGCAGCGGAGCCAGCGCCGCCTCGTCGAGCAAGAAGCCGACCGTCGCCTGGCTCACCTCGTCGAAGTGCTCCACGCATTCGCGCTCCAGTTGGTCGACGCGCTCGGTGTCGATGTAGCGCAGCTCACGCAGGCTGATCAGGTGCCCGCGCTGATTGCGCAGGTCCGTCAGCGCAGTCATGAACTGTTCGATCTCGTTGAATGAATCCGGGCGGATACGATTCTGGAGCGTGTCCTGTTTCTCGACGGCCTCGGCCAGCGCCGCCTGGGCTCGCTCCTTGATAGCGACCACCTTGTCGAACTCGTCGACTATCAGCTCTGCGGTACCGCGCAGCTCTGTGAGGATGTCGCCCAGGGCACCTAGCTCCGCTTGCCCCAGCCAGTAGTAGGCGTCTCCAGTTCGGGTAACGGCGCGGATCAGATCTTCGTAGATCTGCCGGGTGGGCGTCGTCTCGAGCGCCATGCGGGAGAGGCTCAGGCAGTCGCTGATGCCCCGTACGAGCTCGGCGTTGCCGACCTTGCCCAATGGGCCACCTTTGACCGGCTGTTTCGCGGCGTGCTCCATGGAGACGAAGGGCGTCTGCCAGAACTGCATCGGATGAACCCGCGTCGGCTCCTCGGACACCTGGCGGAACACCACCATGCGGCCATCCTCGAACAGGGAGTATCCGCTGCAAACGATGGGGTTCTGTACTTCCTTGCGGATCAGATTGTAGGAGAAGAGCGCGTACAGCCCTTGCTCACGTTCATGGAAGATGTAGAGCACGTCTTCGCCGTTCGGCGAACGCACGCTGCGTTCGAACAAGAACCGCTCATAGTCCCCGTCGAATACCTTGTGCTGACCATCCATCAGCACATAGCCACCCGGGAAGATCACGCCGTGGTCTTCGGGCAGCTGCACGCACGCGGCGCCGATGGCGTCGACTCGCACCACCTTGTGGGTTCGCGTCGCGAACACCAGGTAGCGATACGCGCTTTCGCCGTAGGGCAACATCTTGAGCAGCACCAGGTGCCCCAGCATCGCGTACGAGATGCTCGCGTCGTCCAGGCTTTGCCGTGGGTCATCGACGGGCTCGGCGTAGATGCCCTGGCCCGTCTCCGTGTTGTTCTCGACCTTGATCGTCAGGTCACCGTCGACGCACTCGACGAACACGCAGTTCTCGATGTTGACGTGGGGAAAGCGCCCCTTGACGTGTTGCTCACGAGTCGTCTCTCGCCAGTCGAAGTCGTGGCTTCGGGGGAACACATGGTCGCGCTCACCCCGATTGTCGATGTAGGTAGCCCGCCCTGCGGAGTCGAGGCCCCAGCGGAACACCCGCTTGTCGTCGACGCTCGCGCCAGTCTGAAACACCGCCAGGAGCTTCGATTCGGACCGCGTGAGCTGAATCAGCTTGGCGTCTTTGTAGTACCTGTACAGTTCGATGAACTGGTCGATGAAGCGCTGGTCTTCCAGGAACGCCCGCGCGTGTTCACCCTGGCCAATCGCCGAGACGTCGAAGCCCTCCCCCGTACGCATGAAGCGGTGCAGGCTGAACACGTCTGCAACTTGCGTTTCCGTGCGCAACCCAATGAAGACGTTGTAGCCAAACAGTAGCTGGCCCTCGACCATCACGATGTCGCGGGGGACGCAGTTGTTCTCCGTACGCACCCGCTCGTTGCCGATCACCGTGAGCTCTTGGCCGCCGAAAGCTGCCCGGCGCTCGGCGTTCAGGGCCTCCGCCCCTTGCGCCAAGCGCTTGGCTTGCTCTACCAGCCGCGCCCTGATGACCTCGTAGCTTCCGCCCTCGAGATCGCGCTGGTCTTGTGGCGTGTTGTCAGCCATCGATACGTCGTCCGCTCACCCCCGGGGGGGCGTCTCATCAAACAGCAACAGGTTCGGTCTTGGGGGTGAGGCGCGGCGTCCGTCAGCCGCGCGGCTAGTCAGCCGAGGCCCAGTTCCTTCGCGTGTTCGACCAGCTGCTCGACCTTCGGTCGCTGCGATTGATCGAGCTCACCCATCAACTTGTGCAGGGCGCTCACGATCGACAGGTTCTTCAACGCTTCCGTGTTGAAGCCTGGGCTCGCCAGCACGTCCTTCACGTCTCGGCGTAGGCTCGCGTCGCCGTCTAGGTACTCACGCACCGAGTGCTTGAGCAGATCGCTCTGGTCGACCGCGCCGTCCACCGCGGCGCCGAGGCTGACCGCCTTGAAGAAGCGGTCGAGGAACTGGCCGTCGCCGCCCACGATGTTGATCTTGGCGTGCTCCATCGCGGAGCCCATGACGTGCGCCTGCTTGTCTGCGACGTCGACGCGGCTCTGGATCGCCGCCAGCGCCAGCTCCTTCTGCTGCTCCAGACGGATGCGGTACTCCTCGTGGGCCCGGCTTTCGGGGTCGAGCGCTTTCATCGCGCCGGCCTTCTCCTGTAGCCCCACCGCTTCTGCGGACATCTTCTCGCGAATTGCCACGGCCTGGGCGGTGCCCAGCTTCTCGGTCGCGGCGGCGTCCGCCTCCTTGACCTTGGCGTCTGCGAGGCCCTTGCTCTCCACGCCTTGTGCTTCCGCAAGGAACATTTGACGAGAGGCATCGGCTTGCGCCTTGCCTTGGCGTTCGACGGCCTCCGCGTCGGCGTTCTTGAGGCGGATTTCCACCATGCCCTTCTCCTCCAGGCCCTTGGCTTCCGCCTGGAGTGTCTCCAGGGTGACACGGGCGTTGGCGCTGCCGAGCTTCTCCACGGCGACGGCGTCGGCTTCCTTCACCTTGACGTCAGCGAGGCCCTGGGCAGCGGCCTCCGCCTGGATGCCTTCCGCCAGGCGGATCTTCGCCCGCGCCTGCTTGTCGGAGGCTTCGAGATCGGCCTCCGCAAGGGTCAGGGTGCGCTTGGCGGTATGGCGAGCCACCTGTTCGTCGGCCTCGGCTTCCTTCACCTTGTGGGTGACCTTCTCCTGGGCCGCTGCCTCGGCCGCGATCACCGTGGATTCCTTGAGGCGCTTGGCCTCGGCGACCACACGCAGGTCCTTGATGCGCTCCTCCTCCTCGGCGACACTCTTCTCGACCGCGATCCTCGCGGCAATGACATCTGCGATGGCCTTGCGCTCGACCTCGAGCGCCTTCTCCTTGTCGATGCGCTGAAGCTCCACCTCGCGCTCGCGCCCGATGGCCTCCAGGGCACGCTCCTTCTCGACGCGCTCGGTCTCCACTGCGATCACACGCTCGCGGTTCTTCTGGGCGACCTCGACCTGGCGTTGCTTGTTCTCGGCCTGAACCGAGACCTCTTCTTCCTGCTTCAACCGGGCGAGCTCACTCTTCTTTCGCTCCTCGGCCTGCACCTTGAGCGTCTCGGCTTCTTCGCGAGCGCGCAGCGTCGCGATTTCACGCGCCTGCTTGGCCTCGGCATCGGCCTGCTGGCGCTCCAGCTCGAGGATGGCTTCCTGCGCCTCCACGTCCTTCTTCTTGATCGCCTTGCGTTCCTCTTGCTTGAGGTCGTTCGTCTTGACCTTCATCCCCGCGGTGATCTCGGTGATCTTGCGGATACCCTGTGCGTCCAGGATGTTGGACGGATCGAGGGAATCAAGCGCGGTCTGCTCCAGGTAGTCGATGGCGGCGTCCTCGAGCACATAGCCGTTCAGGTCCTTGCCGATGACCTCGATGATGCGGTCGCGGAACTCTTCACGCTTGGTGTATAGCTCCTCGAACTCGAGCCACTTGCCCACGGTCTTCAGCGCCTCGCCAAACTTCGCATTGAACAGCTGTTCGAGCGTGGTCTGAGAGCTCGCGCGCTCGCAGCCGATCGACTGAGCGACCTTCAACACGTCCTCAGCGGTCTTGTTGACGCGAACGAAGAATGTGACTTTTATATCCGCGCGGATATTATCCTTGCAGATCAGGCCTTCCTGTCCACGTCGGTCGAGGTCGATCGTCTTCACCGAGATGTCCATCACCTCTGCGCGGTGGAAGACGGGGATGACGACCTTGCCCGTGAACGTCACCGTCGGTTCCGCTCGCATCGTGTTCACGATCAGCGCCTTGCCCTGATCGACCTTGCGGTAGAAGCGTGTGACGAGCAGCAGCGCCCCAACCACGAAGACCAACAGGGCCCCTGCCCCAGCCAATAGCGTCGAAAGTTCGAAATTCATCGTGTTTCCTCACTCTCATCCCCGCGGTGCGCCTGGCACGACACGGGCAACATCCCCAATCTCGTGGCTTCACCCCTTAAGGCGTTTCCTCGGAGAATCGGGCAAAAGGTCGTCGACCGGCTCGACCTCGTAGGTTCCGCTCTCGTCATCTACGGAGATGATCATCACGCGCTGCCCGCGCCGTAGAGACGATGATGGGTCGCAGCGCACTTCGAGCAGAAGCGCGTGCTCCTGTTCATCGAGCAGAGCCTGTCCATACTTTCTGTCGACGCGCCCAGTGCGCACAGTCACGATCTCGCCCACGAGTTCCTTGCGCCGCGTGGCATGGTGCGTGTGGAAAAGCGGAGCCAGGGGAACGACGCTGAGCTTCGTGAGCAAGAAGCCGACGACCAAACTCAGCAACAGGAGGATCGTCGCCGTGATTCCCCGATTCACGAAGTTGACGTGCGGAATTAGGTAGTGACTACCCAGGTGGCAAAGCAGCCAGTTGTAGAACGCGAGCAACGACACCACGACGGTGACGGGAACCTGGCGCAGCCGGAAGGCGCTGGGCGCCTCTGCGGCATCGACCGCATCCAGGTGGTGCCCATCGAACTCCAGCCCGTGGTCGTGCCCTCCCAGGAGGTCCAGGCCCACCGCCCCGACGATCACCAGCAACCAGTACAGCAGGATCGCGATCATCAGCACGCTGAAGATCACCGTCGGGTAGCTGAGGCTGGCGGCGAGGAATTCCTGCATCTTTGATCGGGAACGTACGAGGGCCCTCGAGTGATCTCGGATCGAATCACGATTTCGCGGTCGCGATGTCGATTCCCCCTTCGCGCCTTTCGCAGCGTCGCGGCGTGACGGAGCTCCCAACGAGAGGGGCAGAGAGGCTGCCACAAGCCACGCCCCAGGAACACCCAAGCCGGCGGGCTGCGGGAAAGGCCGGGAAATGGGCTGGGTCCGCTGGGCAGTGGGTCCGCAGCTTGCCCTTGCGGAACCTGACGGGGCCTCGGACTCAGGGCGCGCCCTCGGGGTCGCAATCGGTCGCAGCCCCTCTTGACAGCAGGCGCGTCGGACACAGTGCGACCAGGTGCGTCTCACCCCCGGAACCGGAGGCGGACCACGTCCCGTCCCGCGTCGGCCGCCGTGAGTCGAATTATCATGCGGAAATGGATGACGCGGTAGCTGCCCTCGCGACGTGCCGAAACATCATGGCAACGGAGGCGACCCGGGCGCAGCTCGAGCGGCGGCCTCGCTTGCGGGGAGAGAGTAACCTTGCACGTTGAGCGGTTTGCCTGCAGGCCGCTGAAAGGGCTGGCTTCTGCGAGGAAAGCCGCGGAGGCGCGACCTGCCTGCGTGGGCTGCTTTCGAACGCCGAGGCGCGCTGGCGTTTGAGTGTTCCCGCCCACGGCGCGCGAATGCTATAAACCTAAAATGGTTTGCGGGTTGCCTCTGAAGTTCGGTTCCAGAGCGGTGTGGAGCCTCCCGCTCATCAGCCTGATGCTGGGTGGTTGTGGTTCCGGAGATAGCTCGGGCTTGCTCGGTGGCGGCAGCGGAGCCAGCGGTGGCTCGAGCGCGACCGGTGGCAACGCTGGTAGCAGCGCAGCCGGGAGCAGCGCCGGAGGTAGCGCGGGTGAGGCAGCGGGGGGCAGCGGCGGCGCGGCTACGGGAGGCAGCGGTGGCAGTGTCAGCGGCACACCTTGCGACCTGACCGGCAGCTGGGCCAGCTACCTGGAGATCGACGTGGCGTGGCAGGGCACGATGGTCCTGCAGCCAGGCAGCGACAAGATCCGCGTCTGGTTGCTGGGCAAGCGCGTGCAGGAGGCAAGCGCCGCGCACGAGACCGTGAGCACCTGTGGCATCACGCTGCCCGATTTCCAGAGCAACTTTCTCGGCGGCAATGAGCGCTTTGGTGTTTGGTTCCCTGGGGAAGTGTTTGACCTTGGAGGTATTCCGGTCTTCGGTATCGACTTCGCTGGCGCGTTCGAGACCGGCGGGCAGCTGCAGAGCGAGCCCGTGGCCATGCTGGTGGGTCACACGATGACCGATCCGCTCAACGGCGAGTGGCCTGGGCTGACCCAGGTGCATGCCAGCGATCCGGACGCTGACACGAAGCCGGGCCTGACCGGTTTTGCTTCCAAGGGCAGCGGGTACTTCCACCCACCCACCGACGCGCTGAAGTTCGAGCGCGCTCAGGCCCTGTGGATCGTGAGCCGCACCGTCGCGAAGCTCAGCGCAGGCGTGGACACGTGTGACAAGTTGAGCGGCTCTGCCGAGGTTGCGACCATCGCGGGCAAGCCTGGCCTTCAGTCACACATCATCGGGTGTATCAAAGACAACGGCGACCCCTGCAACGCCCAGCAGACCGAGTTCTTGGACACCAATCGACCCGACTTTCAGCCGGCTAACACGAGCCGCTTCGTATCCCAACGGGTGCCAGTCACGACGACCTGCGCTGAAGTGCGCGGGTTGTTTCAGTAGGCCAAGCGCCTGAGCGCAACAATGGCAGCACAAGTGAGCTAGCAGGGGCTATCCTCGTGCGCGATGCCGTTGGTGCCCGGACCCCGTCGAGCCAGAGCCGCGATCGTCGATCGGCGATACGTCGTTCATGACGAAATAGGGGTGGGCGGCATGAGCGTCGTCTACCGCGCGACGGATTTGCTGACCGACCGTGCGGTTGCGCTCAAGCTGCTGGAGCCCCCAACCTCCCAAAGCTCCAAACCGCCGTCGGAGCTGAACCTCGTGCCCACCATGGTCGGCACGCCGGAGGCCAAATTGGCCCCCACGGCGCCCGAGTTGCCCAAAACGTTGGGTAGCGGGGCGTCGTCCGAGGCAAAGGCGGGCTATCCATCGGCGAGCCAGCAGCACCTGATCGCGATCGCGAACGAGTTCAAGGTCCTCGCGTCTCTCCGGCACCCCCACGTCATCAAGGTCTACGATTACGGCTTCGACAACGGGCAACCCTACCTCTCGATGGAGCTAATCGAGGGCGCGAGTAACTTCCGTGAGGCAGCAAAGAAGTTGCCGCCGTCGGGGCGCATCGGTCTGGCGCTGCAGCTGCTGGAGGCGCTCGCCTACTTGCATCGCCACGGAGTGCTGCATCGGGACGTCAAGCCGGGCAACGTGTTGGTCACCGAGGGAGGCCAGGTCAAGCTCCTGGATTTTGGCGTGGCCGCCCTGCGCGACGATATCCCGAACTTTGCCGGGACCTTGAGCTACATGGCGCCGGAGGTGTACGAGCGCCAACTCCCCACGGAAGCAAGCGATCTGTTCGCGGTCGGGGTGATGTTGTACGAGGTGTTGACCGGGCGGTATCCCTTCGATGTGTCGAGCGCCGATCGGTTGCGCCACCAAATCTTGACTCACGACCCGCAGTTCAAGGTGCTCGTGGATCTGCCGACGCAGGTCAGCGCGGGCACGGATGGCCCCGTCGTCGACGACTCGACCCAGCTAGCGACGCCCGAGCAGCTCAAGCGGGCGCGAGGCAGGAGGACGGACACTCGCAGCGAGCCCACGGAGGCTTCGCTCGAGGGTGTGCTGCGCCGACTGATGGCGAAGCGGGCCGAGGGTCGTTACTCGAGCGCCGCCGCGGTGATCGCGGATCTCAGCTCGATTACCGGGCGAGATCGGCCTCAACGCGCGTCCGATGTGCGCGAGAGCTACCTGCAGTCCGCGCGCTTCATCGGTCGCCGCTCCGAGCTCGAGCAGCTCGAGGACGCCGCACGAGCATTGCAAGCCGGCGTCGGCGGGTTCCTGCTGTTGTCTGGCGAGAGTGGTGTCGGCAAGTCTCGTCTGTTGTCCGAGCTCCGGACGCGCGCGCGGGTGAGGGGCCTCTCGGTTCAGGTCGGCCAGGCCATCGACGGCGCCCAGGCGCCGTATCAAATCTGGCGTGAGCCCCTCCGCGCTCTATTGCTAGGGGTTCGGGGCCTCACGGACACTGAGCTTTCAGCGCTCTCCGTCCTGGTGCCGGACGCGGCGCGGTTGCTGGCGCGCCAGATCCCGCCGTTCATCGTCCCCGATCCGACCATCGCGCGGGATGCCATGTTCGGCGCAGTGATGGGGCTGCTCGCGAAGCAAGGTGCGCCCCTGCTGCTGATCCTCGAGGATCTACACTGGATGGGGCCCGAGAGTCAGTCGCTGCTGGAGCGCATCCTGCCAATGACGCTCAGGCTGCCGCTGCTGATTGTTGGCAGCTATCGCGAAGACGAGCGTCCGAGCCTGGCGAGCGATCTGGGTGATCCCGACCAGCTGAAGCTCGAACGCCTGAGCGAGCAGGAGCTCGCTCACCTGATCACGTCGGTGCTAGGTGAGCGCGGAGGGGATCCTGAGCTGGTTGGTTTCTTGAGTCAGCAGACCGAGGGCAACGCGTTCTTCGCGGTCGAGGTGCTGCGCGCTCTCGCGGAGGAAGCGGGCAGCTTGGAGGCCGTGCAGCCCGGCGCCGGGCAAGTGATGACCACTGGCATGGACGGCGTGTTGCGACGGCGCCTGAACCGGGTGCCTTCCCATGCGTTGCCGGTGCTGGAGCTCGCTGCCATCGTCGGGCGGCAGTTCGATTTGGCCCTGCTGGGTGAAATCTCTGGGCGCGAGGACGTCGAGGAGCTGTTGCTCCGCTCGCGTCCCGTGGTGGAGCTCTCGGAGGACCGCTGGCGCTTCAGCCACGACAAGCTGCGCGAGGCCCTGCTCAGCGGCATGCGGGGGGAGCAGCGTCGCGGATATCACGAGAGCGTTGCCAAGTACTTCGAAGCGCGCATGCAGGACGATGCTCGAGTGGCTCCCCTCGCCGCCCATCATTTCCGCGAGGCAGGACTGAAGGTCGAAGAGCTGTTGGCCGCCGCCCTGGCGGGGGAGCAGCTACTCCTCGACGGCGCCTATGCGCGCGCGCTCGAGTCCCTCGAGCGCGCGATGGAGCTGCAGGGGGCCGTCGCCGAGCTCCCCCAACGGGATCAGCTCGCGCTGTCCTTGCAGCTGAATCTCGGGACGGTCTACCTGGTGACCCGCGGTTTCGCGTCCAAGGAGATGCGCTGGGCGTTCGATCGCGCGGGCTCGCTGGCGCGTCGTGTTGGGGCGCATGAGCAGCTGTTTCGTGTACTGTTCGGTCAGTCGGTTTCGCACTTGTTCCGGGGTGAGCTGAAGGGGGCCAGCGAGCTGGCAGACCAATGCCTGAGCATCGCTAGCGAGACCGGAGATCCGGATCTGCTGCTGGAGGCGGAGTTTGCGGTCGGAAATAAGGCGTTCTGGCTGGCTGAGTTCGAGGCCGCCGAAGCCAAGGTGCAGCGCGTGCTCGAGCTCTTCGATCCCGAGCGCGTGATGCACCACGTGCAGCGCTACGCTCAGAACCCACGTATGACCTGCTTGACCTATGGCGCTTGGACCTCCGCCGCGACGGGGCATTTCGAGCTGGCTCACGCGCGAGGCGCCGAGGCCTGGGAGATGGCGGATGGCATGAACCACGATTTCAGCCGCGCCATCGCCCGCCAGATCCAGGGTATTACGAGTCAGATCCTCGGGGAACGCGAGTTGGCCGGTGTGCGCGGCGAGGACCTGCTGCGCTTGGCCGGGGAGTTCCCGATCTATCGTACGGCGGGTCAGATGCTCTCCGGTTGGGCGGCGCTGGAAGCTGCCCCGGAGGAGGCGCTCGCGGAGATGATGGCTGCGTGGGGTGGCTGGCAAGCGATGGGTGCGGGGCTGGCCGCGAGTTTCTATGGCGTGATGCTCGCCGAGGGCCACCTGCGGGTGCGGGCGTTCCGGGACGGGTTGAACTTCATCGAGGTGGTGATCGACGGAGCGCGGGCGCGTCAGGAGCTTGCGTTCGAGAGCGAGCTGTTGCGCTTTCGGGGTGAGCTGCTTCACGGCGCGGGGAGCGACGAAGCGCTTGAGCAGCTCTCCCTGGCGCTCGACCTGGCGCGTGAGCGTCACGCACCGACGTTCGCCTTGTCCGCGGCGACGTCCCTCGCCCGGGTGCAGCGCTCCAAAGGGGATCCGAGCGCGGCCCGGGTGACCCTGGAGTCGGCGCTCAGCGACCTGCCAGAGCAGATGCCGGACACCTCCAATTCCAACACGACAACAGCTGGTGGGCGCGCCAGGGCGCGCAAAGCGAGACCGGTGCCCCTGGTGGAGCGGGCCAAGGCGTTGCTGCGGGATCTCGAGGCAGAGTGAGCGCCAGGTTCGTTGCGCCGCGTGTGTTCGTGGGCAGCTGACCGTGGAGTCGCGACCCCCGAAGCGTTAGGGTGCGGCAAACTCAAGGGACTGTGGGGCTTTCAGCCTGGTGGAGCCCGCGGTGCGCTCGGTAAGGGCCAGGGGAGGTTGTGGTATGCGCGAGCTGAAGAAGGAAGCGATCGAAGACATCCTGCATGGGGCGACGATTCTGGGAGCAGGTGGCGGGGGGCCGCTGGTCATTGGCCAGAAGATCGCTGCTGAGATCATCGCGTCGGGGCGCCCGCTCAAGCTCGCGGATCCCGACTCCGACGTACCTGACGAGGCCCAGATGGCCGTGAGCGCAGTGGTTGGCTCACCGGACGCGACGCTCGACAATTTCGATTTTGGTGCAGCGCCCACCGCCTTTAAATTCCTTGAGGAAATTGATGGGAGCAAGCTCGACTTCGTCCTTGCGGGGGAAGTCGGCGCGGGCAACAGCCTGATCCCCATGAGCACGGCCGCACGCGGCGGCATCCCAGTGGTGGACGCTGCGGGCGCCCGTCGAGCCATACCAGAGTTCTCGATGTGCACTTATGCTTCGCACAACGTTCCGATCTCGCCCATCGCCATGGCGAACAGTCAGGAGCACCTTCGACTGGACGCCCAGGACCCGACCAGCGCCAACAACGCCATTCACGGCATCATCTCCGGGGGCACCTTTCACCAGTACGTGGGCGTCGCCTTCTGGACGATGAGCGGCAAGACCATGAAGCAAAGCGCCATGCTGCGCACGACGACCTACGCCGAGGGCTTGGGGGCCGCGCTGCGGAAGGCGAAGGATCCGGTTCAGGCCGTGGTGGAGTACCGCGGGGGACAGCGCTTGTTCACTGGCAAAGTGACGCGAACCAACGAAGAGACGAGCGGAGGCTTCGATCTCGGCTACGTGGTGCTGAAGGACCAAGCTGGCGTCGAGTTCTGGATCTACAACCAGAACGAGAACCTCATGGCTTGGCGTTCGGATCAGCCGGCTCCAGTGGTCATGTCGCCGGATCTGATCTGCTACCTGACGACTGACGGAAAGGTGTTCTCGAACGCCGACCTGAGCATCGCCACGGACAAGGAGGTGGCCATCATCGCCGCTCCCTCGCCCAAGGAAATGCGCGCTGACTCGATCGTCCAGGCGTTCCTCGATGTCTACAAGACCATTGGCTACGCGGGGCCATACACGGCGTTCGAGCCATGCAAGTAGGTCGGGTGAGCCGTCTGCGTTGCTAGCCCCAGCTCGATCACGCGAGGGTCACGTGTCTTCACCTCGCAGGACGCGATTGCACCAGCGCCGGAGCAGCCGTCGCTTGCCGTTGCTCATGTCTCGAGTGATCGGCATGAAGAGCGTGGAGAACCACTGGCTCTCGTCGATCAGGAGCAAGATGCTCTGGGCCCGCTGACTCATCGCTTGTTTGTCGTTGAGCGGCATGTAGCGATCCATCACAGGGAACAGCCGCCAGTAGTAGCGCAGCACCTCGTCGTAGAGGTACTCGAAGGTGATCTGATCGTCGGGCACCTGATCATAGTGATCGTCGCTCGGCAGTACGCGGACGTTGCAGAAGTAGAGGTTCAGCCACGTCGCCAGCATCACGGGATCGGGGTTAGGCGGGTTATCGCTACCGGGAACGAAGCGAAGCTTCCCGAGCCCAGGGCACAAGCCGGTGAGCTTGACGTTCAGGATGCCGTCTTCACCCACGCTAGCGGCTTCGGGCTCCAGCTGGAGGTACGGTTCGATCTTCTGGGGTGCGAGCAGATTGTTCTTGAGCGGCACGCCAGGCACGCCATCTTGGGGTGGCTCGAGGGTTTGCTTCACCCGGTACTGTTGGACACCCACGACCACCGGCGCTGCCGGCGCCGCGCCACGCTCGAACACCTTGACCTGAATCGTCGTTGACTCGCCCACCGTGAGGTAGACGGAGCGATCGTCGGTCTCCGCGACCAGGAGCTGTTCTTGGAGCACGGGGTTCTGCGGCGCCTTCGCGCAGCTCACCTGGAGCCTGCCCGCGTTGATCTTGGTGATCTGATCGCTGTCGACCGGCAGCTCGACGATGCCGGCGCCGTCGACATAGGTCGCCGTGGAGTAGTCCAGGGTGCCGATGGCGTGCACCTGCCCGTCGCTGGTCTTCACCTCGAGGGTCGCGGTCCCCAGATCGACCTTGTCGAGCGCGCGCGGGTCGTTGTCGGGGCCAATCTTCGTTACCTCGGGGAACGTCGTGATCAGATCGACAGCGATCACTCCGCGCGTCTCGTCCACGGCGCTCACAGCCGGCGCCAGGACGTAGTCGACCTCCGTGCCCTGGTTGTCGAACTTCAGGTTCGCGCTGGAATGAAGCTGGCGTCCCATGGGCACACTCCCCAGATCCCCCGAGCGCCAAACGCCGATGGTACCCAGGCAGAAGCCTTGTGAGAGGTTCTGGACGCGCTGGCCGTTCTTGAAGAAGTCGGCCATCTGCTGGTCGGTGTACTTGCGCTCGAAGTAGTAGGTGCAGAAGCGCATCACCAAGCCCGCCTCGCCCTGAGCTTGCTCTGCGAGATGCGCGAGGATGGGAGAGCGATCGGTGCCAAAGAATTCGAGGCTCGCCGTGGGCAGCGCCTGCTGCCAGATGGCGGCGAAACACGCGTCCGGGGTCTCCACGAGGTTTCGCTGCAGGTCGATCCAGCGGGAGTAGCAGCGCGGCAACGGCCCGGCCTTCTGAGCGTCAGCCAAGAAGCCCAGCTTGTCGTCGCCGAGCTGGACCTTCGCCTTGAAGATCTGACTGGTGAGATCTCCTGTTGGGTCGTTGTCGACGATGATCGGTGGCGATGGGGTGTCTCCCCACGGATCTCCCTGCATGTCGACGGGGAGGCCGATCAGAGGATCCTGATCGCTGCTGGTCAGGCGCTGGCCGGATAGATCGTCCAGCGTCGTGACAGCCGCTTTGCTCAGCACCATGCTGTTGTCCCCCTCATAGTCCCAGTTGGCGTTGAGCACTTCCTGGGTCCCGAGGTTGTACGGCAGGCTCTTCAAGATCAGGCTGCGCATGAGCTGGCGAAAGCCGTCGTCGCTCATGCTTTTGTAGGGCTCGAACAGGTCGATGTTCTCCGGATCGAGCACCAGATCGTAGTTGTTGTTGTTGGCGGTGGGGGTGTTCGCTCCCATCAAGCCCAGGAAATGGATACGCGGTACGAAGAGTGCGCTCATGGCGAGGTTCCTTGATATCGCTCGTTCGGGCGATTACTGGCGGGCGCGTCGCAGCGACCAGACGAAGTCGAGCTGCGTGAACTTCCCGCCTTGGGCAGCGTCGAACGGCTGCTTGGGGGGGACGCCCACGTAGCCTTGGAAGCCGGGCTTGAAGAACTGGAAGCGGGGGTCGTCGTCTGGCCCGATCGACGCGGTTGCATGACAGGTCAGGCAGGAAGACGTCGACTGGAACCCAGTTTCCATCTGGGAATTTGCGAGGATGACCGGCTCACCGTCTTTGACCGGTTCCGTCATCACCCCGATCAACTGGTAGTTGGTCCACACCGTGCCTTTGAGGGCCTGGTGCATGCGCGCGTTGACGGCGGCGACGGCGGGGTCGATGGGCTGGAGCAGCTTGGCTTCCGTCGTCTTTGCGTTGTCTACCTGCTCAAAGGTGATCCAGACCCAGTTCGGCAACGCCTTGCTGATGATGTGCAAGCCAGTGAGGCCGGCCGCGGCCTGTGTGGTCCCGCCACCCTCGGAGGCGTAGCTCACAGTGCGTGTGTAGTACTTGTCGAGGTACGCCTTGTCCTTGATGGGATCGAGCAGTCTCCACGTCGCCTTGACTTCCAAAGATCCCGGAGGAAACGCAACTGCCTCGGAGCCCGGCTTGCGCACCGCTCGCTGACCCGCGTACCCATACAGCTGGCGCTTGACGATGTAGCCGAACGTGTCCGCGTTCATCCGGACCTCGAACTCCACCAGGTTGCCGTTCTTGTCCGTCAAGGTGCGGCCGTCGATCTCGGGCGCCTCGAGGGTTGGAGGTTTCGTCCCGTCCCCGCTCTTCCACGGGTCGGGCGCCTTACCGCCTGGCAAATAGACTTCGCTCGTATGCTTCCAGGTACTCCAGGTCGTGAGGCCGTCAGCGCCCAGCTGCTTGCTTGGATCCGGCACGCCGCGCTGGTCCTTCTCGGCCGGCCAGTTGACGTACAAGAACAGGTCCCACGCAAACTCGATGGGCGCGGACTGGGCGTGCGCAGTCGCCCGCTTGGGATCGCTGAACGTGGCGCTCAGCTGCTTGAAACCAGGCAACGCCGCGGCGCTGGCCGATGGGCTTGGCGGGGCAGCGCTGGAGGCTGACGCGCTCACCGACGCCGCGGCGTCTGTCTGGGGTGTCGTCGGCTGTTCGCAGCCATCACACCCGCTGAGGCCGATGGCGCATGCCAGCGCCGCAACTCCTCCGGCGGTGCCGAAGGCGAGTCCTGCGTTCCGAGTTCGCCCAGTCACTCGTTCACTCCTTCACTGTGCGGCGCGGTCGATGTGGAAACAGCGCGGCGTGGGGAGGGTCGCCCAGTGTTGTAAGAACTGCAACACCTCGTGGGGCACACCCGAGCGATCTCGTTGCCACGTGGAGTCGTGTTTGCGTACGAAATGCTTTGCTGGCGTCCTGAGTACGCTAGATGGCGACCCGTGCTGAATCGGAGGACCTGCTTCTGCCGTGGCACATGGGTTGCTACAGCCCTGCTTCCGAGGTCGCTCTGCAGCGACTTCACTCACCCCCCGCTCGACCGAACAACCTGAGCCCGACCATGAACCCTCCCCTTCGTACTGCCGCGTTCCTTACTTCACTCCTGATGGCTGCTCCGGCAGTTGCTCAGCCGGGCGCCGCCGATGGCGACATACCTCCCACCGCAACTTTTCCAGCGGGAGAAGCTCCGGATGACTCGCCGGCGGCTGACGCGCCGCCCGTGACTCCTCCGCCCAGCCCAGCGGGTGAAGCGGCCGCTCCGCCCTCGACTCCGGCGGCGACCGCAGCTCCTTCGATCCTCGTGGACCCGGCAGCCTGGCGCGCCCGCTTCGAGCAGGCGCGGGAACAGCTGGTGAAGGGAGACTACGCGGGGGCCGCACAGCGGCTGTCGACCCTCGCCGCGCAAGCGCCCACGCCCCAAGATGAGGTCCGCGCCGGCGAGCTCTTGTACGTGGCTCGAGCGATGGAGGCGCGGCGGCTCGCGCATGGAGGGAGCGACGAGAGCGACCGCAACGTGACCGACCGGACGACAGATGAGATCGCCAGCCTGTATTTTGCCTCGGTGCTCTACGGGCTTGGGACCGGGGGCTGGGTGGCGGCGTTGACCGAGCCCGATAGCGCCGCGGGGGTCATCATGCCCTCCCTGGGGTTCGCCGCAGCATCGGCGGGCGTGGTGGCGCTGATCGACTCTGGAGAGCCGTTCGAGTACGGAGTTCCCCAGGGAATCATCACTGGAGCCAGCATCGGGCTGATGGAAGGCATTACCTGGACGCTGTGGAACCAGGCGCGCACCACATACAGAGATGAGTGGGAGCCTTCCACGGTGGCCACCGTGATCTGGGGTTCTGCG
>JAUILJ010000765.1 GCA_030433055.1 Polyangia bacterium | reverse complement strand
GCTTGTTCATGCTCGCCGTGGTTGGATTGTGCAGTGTGGGCAAGACATAGACCACCTTCGAGCGAGTGCTGCGCAGCGCGCGCTCCAGCGCGTCCGGGTTCATGCCCTGTTCGTCCAGCGCGACCGCATGCACCTGCAGGCCGAGGCTCCGCGCAGCGGCGGCGGCGCCGGGGTACGTGAGCTCCTCGCACAGCACCGTGTGGCCCCGCTCTGCGAGCGCCAGGAAGCAGAGAAAGATCGCATGCTGGGCGCCGCCGCACACGAAGAGCTCGCTCGGCGCCGCCGTGAGGCCGAGCCGAGAGAGCCACTGCGCTCCTGCCTCGAGCTGCGTCGCGTTGCCTCCCGGAACTTGATAGCGCAGCAGATGCTGGCAGTCTTCTCGGGCAAGCTCATGGAGCAGCTGGCTCAAGCCAGGGTCGTGCACCGGGGACGGCGTGTTCATGCTGAGGTCGATCAGCGTGCGCCCAGTGGCCTGGTGCTGAAACGTCGACATGCCGCCGCGATCCGAGCGCACGTAGGTGCCGCGCCCCACCTCGCCCTGGGTGAGCCCGCGCTGACACGCGAGCTGGTAGCCACGGCTGACGGTGCCCAGGTTTACCCCCAGGGCGTCGGCCAGCTCGCGCTGGGCTGGAAGTCGATCCCCAGGAGCCAGCTCGCCGTTGCCGATTGCCTGGGCGATGGCGTCGGCGAGCGCCTGGTACGCCGGAAGTTCGGGAGCGAGCTTCGGGGTCCACATTGGAGTATTGCTACCATGACAATACTCCAATTGTCATGGTGGATTGCTACGCTACATTGAGCCGCATGAAGGAACTTGCGATTCATCAGGTCGACGCCTTCGCTACGCGGGCGTTCGAAGGTAACCCTGCCGCCGTTTGCATCCTGGACGCGTGGCTCCCAGACGCGCTGATGCAGGCCATCGCCGCCGAGAACAATCTCGCTGAGACCGCGTTCTCGGTGAAGTCCGGCGACGCCTACGGGCTGCGTTGGTTCACACCCACCACCGAGGTTCCCCTGTGTGGTCACGCCACGCTGGCCACCGCTCACGTGTTGTTTCGAGAGCTGGGGGTGCGAGCGGAAGAGCTGCGCTTCGAGACCCTGAGCGGAGAGCTGCGCGTCGTGAAGGGCGAGCAGGGCAAGCTCAGCATGGATTTCCCCGCGGTTCCCAACGAACCCATCGCAGAGCCTGCTGGGCTCGCCGAGGCGCTGGGCAGCGAACTGCTTGCGGTGCATCGCGGGCGCTACCTGATGTGCGAGCTGGAGAGCGCCGCGGCCGTTTCCGCGCTGAAGCCGGACTTCAGTTTGCTCGCGAAGATCCCGTTCAACGTGATCGTCACGGCTCCCGGCGAAGGCCCCTACGACTTCGTCTCCCGCTTCTTCGCGCTACCGGTGGGCGTCGCCGAGGATCCCGTCACCGGCTCCGCCCACTGCGAGCTCACCCCGTTCTGGGCCAAGCGCCTCGGCAAGACGAAGCTCGCAGCTCGGCAGCTGTCTGTGCGTGGAGGTGATGTGGACTGTGAGCTGCGCGGCGACCGCGTGCAGCTGACGGGCAGCGCCGTCACGGTGCTGCGCGGCGCCCTGGTCTTGCCCGACTAGCCAGTCGCCTCGCTCTGCACCGCGGCCAGGTAGATTCCGTAGGGAATCACCTGGCCGCTTGCGTTTGTCGGCGCGAGCGCCTGCGACGCTGCGTCCGTGTAGGCCCAGGTGCGCCCCTCACCCCCAAAGCTTGGGTGACCCTGGGGCTAATATTCATTAGTCTCCCTTGACGCGGCGTGCAAATCAGCTACATGAGTCCCCGCTCACCAGATGAATCAAGATTCATCCTTTATTTTTCGGCTGAAGCGACGTTGTAAGCAGCAAAAGCGCCCCGGTCGGTGAACCGGCGTTCAAAGCGTGAACAGGGAGTCACAATGAGCAAAGCAGCTCGAAAACCCACCCTCCAGAGCCAGCTCAAGGAGGCCTACCGCGTCGCGATCCTCGACGCGGCGGAGGATGTGTTCACCGAACGCGGCTTCCACGAGGCCAAGATGTCCGAGGTGGCCGAGCGCGCTGGGGTCGCGACGGGCACCGTCTACAACTACTTCAAGAGCAAGGACCACGTCTTCGAGGCGATCGCCTCGCGCAGCAAGGCGATGTTCGCTCAGCAGATGGAGCCGGTGCGCGCCATCGAGCAGCCGATCGAACGCCTGGAGGCCTTCGTGCAGAAGGTGTTCGAGTTCGTGGAGGAGCGCGGAGCGCTGTTCGCGGTGCACCTGGAGCGGGAGAGCAGTCGCCTGGTGATGCTGTCTCGCCCTGCCAGTGAGGAGCCGGCGCGGGAGCAGATCCTCGACGTCTTGAGTGAGGCCATCGGTGCCGGCCAGGCCCAGGGCCTGATCCGTGAGGATGTGCCTCTGCTCATGCTGGTGCACTCGCTGTCGGCGTTCATGGAGGGCGCGATGGCGATCTGGGTTTCGGGGGGCCGGAAGGACGCGCTCGCGCCATGCGCCGAGTACGTCGTCAAGTTGTTCATCGAAGGAGCGAGCAAATGATGCGCCGCCTGGGCTTGGTTTTGGGTTTGTCGATCGCGGTCGTTGGGTGTTCGAAGGCGAACGCCAGCAAGGAGATGCCTCCGGCGGATCCGTCTGCCGCCGCGCCGGTTTCCAGCTTGTTGAAGGCTGCGGCGAAGGAAGATTCGCCGGCAGCGGCTTCGGGGCTCACTGCTTCCGGCAGTACTCACGCCGTGAACGAGGCGGCGCTGAGCGCCAAGGCCACGGGCGTGCTGGTGAAGCTCAGCGTGGCTGAAGGCGATCGGGTGAAGAAGGGACAGGTGCTGTTCCGGGTCGACTCCCGCGGTGCCGGCCTCGCGGTGTCCCAGGCGAAGGTCGGCGTCTCCAGCGCGAAGGTGAGCTTGCAGCAGGCCAAGGAAGACCTCGATCGCAAAGAGGGCCTGGCCAAGAGCGGCGCGACCACGGAGGCCGCCCTCACCGCGTCGCGCTTGAACTACGAGAACGCAAAGCTCGCGGTGAAGCGAGCGCAGGTCGCTCTGTCCGACGCCTACCGTGGCGCGGGAGACACCGTGGTGCGCTCGCCGATAGCTGGCGTGATCGCGAGCAAGAACGCCAATGAAGGCGAGTCTGTGATGGCCAACGGCGCGCCGGTGCTGCTGGTGCAGGACATCAGTGAGCTGGAGATCCGCGCGAGGCTCCCGGAGAGCGCGCTGCGGACGGTGCACGTGGGCAGCCAGGCCACCGCGCGTTTTCGCTCGATCGACAAGTCGGTGCCGGTCTCCGTGAAGCGCATCAGTCCCAGCGTGGATCAACGCACCCGCACCATCGAAGTGATCTGCGCGCTCTCGAACCCAGACGAACTCTACAAGGCGGGCATGCTGGTCGAGCTCGACTTTGGTATCCGCGGGGAAGAATCCGCGCCGACGGGTGAGCCGGCGAAGGCCACGCCCGGCGCTGCAAAGCCAGACAAGAAGCCTACCGGCGCGGCGCCGGTGGCCCCTGGCAAGAGCGGGGGGAAGTAGTCGTGAACCTCGCGGAAGTATCCATTCGGCGGCCAGTGTTCGCCGCGATGCTGATCACGGCGCTGATGGTCTTCGGGCTCATCAGCCGCGGCAAGATCGGCGTCGACTTGTACCCCGAGGTCGACTTCCCGGTGATCACCGTGACGGTGGTCTATCCAGGTGCTGACCCGGAGACCATGGAGCGCAACGTCGCTGACAAGATCGAAGAGTCGGTGAACACCCTGGGCGGCATTCGCTCCCTGAAGTCGACGAACCTCGAAGGCGTCACCATCGTCTCCGCCGAGTTCGAGCTGGAGAAGAACGGCGACCAGGCGCTGCAGGACGTTCGCGACAAGGTCTCGCGCTTGACGAACGAGCTGCCGTCAGGTGCCAAGGCACCCATCGTCGAGAAGTTCGACATCGGAGCGGCGCCGATCATCACCCTGGCCATGGCGGCAGACATGCCCGTCGGCAAGCTCACGGACCTCGCGGACAACACGGTCAAGGCGCGGCTCCAGCGCATCAACGGCGTTGGCAGCGTCGACATCGTTGGCGGTCGTGAGCGCGAAGTGCAAATCCTCGTGGATCCAGTCAAGCTCACCGGCTTTGGGCTCACGGTGGAAGACGTCGCCAACGCGGTCAAAGCTCAGAACATCGAGGTGCCCGCGGGGAGCTTCTCCAAGGGCGGCGCTGAGCTCAGCGTCAAGACCAAGGGCGAGCTGAACACGCCGGACCAGGTCGCGAACATCCTGCTGATTGGCGCGGGGGACGCGAACCTGCGCGTCCGCGACGTGGCCAAGGTGGTCGACGGCGTGGAGAAGGCGACCAGCGCCTCGTACCGCGACGGCAAACCCGCGGTGTCCCTGGTG
>JAUILJ010000764.1 GCA_030433055.1 Polyangia bacterium | reverse complement strand
GCCAGGTGTGAATCCAGTTCAGCGCCGCTCAGAAACCTAGCCAGCAGCGCCCAACCTCAGAAGCCCCTGATCTCCGAACCCAGCGTTCGGGAGAGCCGAACCCCTCAGTCAGCCAGGGCCTGGCTCACGGCATCGAAGAACACTTCCACTCGCTGCGAGCGATGGCGCTTCGACGGAAACACCGCGACCAGTGGGATAGAGCGCCCGCAAAAACCTGGAAATGCGTGGTTGAGCCGACCAGAGGCGATGCGCCCCCGCACCAGGAGTTCAGGCAACAGCGCGATCCCAAGACCGATCTCGACGAGCTGCAGCGTGCCCTCGGTGGTGTTCGCGACCGCACGCACGTCGGGAGCAGGCAACGTCAGCGCCTCCCCCTCCACCCGCCGCACGTTTCGATACGCGTTGCGAAAGGCCGCGTGGCACACCCACTCAGCGCTCTGCAGCGCGCTCTCGCTGGCAGGGAGCCGCGCGCCAGAGACGAATACCTCTTGGCTCTCGCCCAGCTTCTTCGCGCTGAGGCTGGAAGGCGGATGGCTGCCCATGCGGAGCCCGACATCGAATCCGTCGCCAACCAGATCCAGCGCGCGGTCGTCGAAGCTGAGATCGTAGCGCAGCTCAGGGTGGTCCACCCTCAGCCGCCTCACCACACTCGCCAGAAAATACTCGAAGCCCACGGGCGCCGCCACGCGCAGCGTCCCGACTGCGCTCCCCTGGTGATGGGTCGCCGCAGCCCACGCCTCGTCCCAGGCGCTCAGGCTACTGAGCGCTCCAGCGTAGAACAGCTCGCCCTCTTGGGTCAGCTTGAGACCGCGGCTGGTGCGCTCCAGCAAGCGCGTGCCCAGGGCATCCTCCAGGGCGCTGAGCTGTTCGCTCAATGTGCTTTTCCCCACGGCTAATTGCTTCGCGGCCGCCGCGAGCGATCCCGCGCGCACCAGCGCGACGAAGGTCGCGGCCTTTGCGAGGTGCTCGGCGTGAGGGCTGATGGGCGAGCTGCGTTTGGCCATCGGGCATTCCAGAGTACCCGATCCTGCCGGACTGGAACTCAGCTACTCGATACGCAGGCTGATGGCGCGGTCGATGTGAAGCCCGTCGACGCAGCTCACGAAATCCGCAGGGCTGGTGATCAGCCGACGCTTTGCTTGCTCGAAGGCCAGCTCTCTGAGCTGCTCGACGGACTCCGGGCTGGCTGACTCGGGGATGCGATCCTCGAACTCGTCATCATTGCCGTACAGGCCCAGCCAGGCGTTGAGCCGGCCCGCGTACACCCGTTCGCTAGGGTTGAGCAGGGGCTGATCCTGTTCCGACGTGGAGCCATGAATCGCCCGACCTCCGAGCACGCCGAGCGCCACCAGGATCGCCGGCGGTACGTCGCTCAGGCGCTCGATCGCGACCTCGCAGCTGTCCTGAGTGAGCAGGCACACCAGGAGCCACTCGAGCTGGGGCTCGCTGACAGGAAGAGGCGTGGGCGACACGCGCAAGCCGCTCGACGGCGCACACACCAGCCGGTCGCGCTCGGGGCTCCCGATCCCCAAGCCCAGGCGAGTGGCGAGCTCTTCACGCAGCTGGCGCCGAGCGCGTTCGCTGCCATCGCTGCTTCGGGTCAGGCCATCGAGCCCGGCGAACCAGGGTGCCCCAGTGAGCTTGGGCATGTTCACACGCACACGGAGGCCGCTCGACGTGCGCTCGTAGGGGTTGCGCTCGACCCCGGACCGGTTCACCCCGGAGCTCGGCGGCATCGCGCTGCTCGGTGGCTGGTGTGCCGCGGCGCTCGGGCCGAACCCCGCAGGGATGGTGTCGTCCGCGGTGATTTCGTCGAAGGCGCTCTCGTCATCAGATGCCACTTCAGCGTCGGGCAATGATTTCCGCGTAGAATTAGGGTGTGACACGATGAGTGACCTCCACGGTTTTCGACGGCTCAGGTCCATCGAAACAAAGCAAGCGCCCCATCAATGGCGAACACAACCGATGATTGGGGTTCGGTACGAAAAGCATGACACGTGCTACGTGACCTCCGGTCACTCTACTCTATAAGGCGAGCCAGCGTCGGCTTGGCGGAGCAAACAGTCGCGATCGGCGGCGAGAAATTGCGCCTCCATGTCCCGCTCTGTCTCAAGCCCAAGAGTATCTTTCCGCAAGGTTTCGTGACCCACTCGAATGAAACCCGGTGCCATGAGCGATCATGCCCAGCCAGCGGACTTCCCTCACGAAAAAAACGAACACCTGAGGATTAGAAATTGGCCACCTCGAATCATGACTCGGCAGCCAGTGATGGGGCAACCAGCTAAGCCCCACCCTGCGGTTTGCAGCGGCCCAGCGCTCCCGGTCATAGCGCTATTGGCGTAGTCGAGCCTCGCCCAGCGTCCGAATCACCCCCAATCGAGGCGTTTCGCCGCGCTGGGGACACCTCCAGCGTCCTGGTGTACTGGTTTGTTCGTTCGCGCCCCGACGCGTCTCACCCCCCTGCTGCGATGGTTGCAACTCCCCAACAAGTCAAAGCTGCACTCAGTGAACTGAAACAGGCTGGGCGCAAGGAACCCAAGCTCGCCTTTCTGGGCTGTCTCGGCTTGCTCGAGCGCCTGGGACCGGGTGGGAGCGAGTACGATGAGGTGCTCACCAGCATGACCAGCTGGCTCCCCGGGGTGCTCAAACGAGCGAAGCCCAATGCCGAGGAGCTGCGCGAGTGGCAGGAGCGGCTGTATCAGGCGCTATGCAAGAACCCTGAACGCCTGGGCTCCGTGGCGCTGAACTGGGGGCGCTTCTGTCTGAACAAGACGAGCGCGCGGCGCTGGGCCGATCGTATCCGCAAGGAACTCGACAGAGAAGACCGACCAGCCCACCTCGTGACCGCCTATCTGCGCTGCCTGTTGCCCGCGGAGCGCTACGCCGAGCTGCTCGAGGCGCTGGACGAGCTGGCCTCGCCGAGCTGGGACGAGCGGCTCCTGGGCGTCGCGGCGCTTGCGGCCGGAGGCGACCCTGACGCCGCCGTGCGCTACGCCGAGTCACACCGCGCGGGCATCTCCCCCACCGCGCTCGCCCAGGCGTGCGAGAAGGTCCTGATCGACGCGGGTCGTCGGGACGAAGCCTACGCGCGCTATGCGCTGCGTGCCGGTGAGGCCTCGACCTACGTCGCCTGGTTCCGCGCGGTACGTAAGAAGTACCCCGCGAAGAACCCTCAGGGCATCCTGGCAGATCTCGTCGCAACCACTCCCGATGAGCCCGGCAAATGGTTCGCCGCGGCCAAGGACGCGAAGCTGTTTCACGAAGCCATCGCCCTCGTCGAACGGAGCCAAACCGACGTCCGCACGCTGCTGCGCGCCGCCCACGACTACGCCGAGAGCGAGCCCTGGTTTGCCATGGAGGCGGGGCTGGCGGCGCTCCGCTGGATGCTGGAGGCGCCCCACTTCGAGATCACGAACACCGAGATCTGGAACGCCTACAACGCAACCCGAGTGGCAGCCAACGCCGCCGATCTACGAGATCAGGCCATGGACCGGCTGCGAGAGCTGCTGGGGCGCGAGTCCGTGCGTGACCGTGTCGTCACTCGCGTGCTCAGCCGGGAGCTTGGGTTGAGCTGAGGCGATCAGCGAGTCACTCGAGACAGATACGAAGCGTAAGGGCTCTCCGGATGCTTTGCGATCAGACGATCAGCGAGCTGCTTCGCTTCCGCTTTGCGCCCCAGCATCATCAGCGCGTCCACACGAATGACCAGCCGCTCCTGCCCGAGCAGGCCCACGCCGGCGTTCGCATCCAGCAGCGCCAGGCAATCTGCCGCGCGCCCGCTGCGCAGCAACGCGCGGGCTTCCACCAGGCGCTTACGCTCTGCGGCGAGCTGACTTGCGCGGCTCTGAGGTTCGCTCGGCGCCGCGTCTTCGACTGCCTCAGCGCCAGCGGCAGCGGATTTGCCGTGCTTCTTGGTCCGCGGCGCCTCGCTTGCTGGCTCCGCCGCCTTGGCCGGTGCTGACGCGGCGCCGGCGCGCGGCGCCTTGGGCGCACCGGGAAGGCTCTGATCTTGAGGCGCTGCCGGCGTGACCACAGCGGGCTCGTCCTGGGTGAGCTGCTTCACCTCATGACTCACCGCTACACTTCCGCCTCCCAGCACGATCCCCAGGATCAGCGGCTTGGCGAGCGCGGAGAAGCTCAGGCCGGCAGAGCCGCTTGCCGCGGTCTTGGCGATGGCCCCTGCTTGAGCAGCCTTGGCGCCCACGGCTGCGCTGCCCGCACCCGCCAGAGCAGCCGGGGGGAGCGCAGCGGATAGCTTGGTCCACACGCCGCTCACGACCTGCTCGCTCGGGCCGCTCGCGGCCTCTCCCTGGATCAGCACGCGCTCGAGCGTCGTTGCCTCGCTCTCCGGGTCCGTCCAAC
>JAUILJ010000763.1 GCA_030433055.1 Polyangia bacterium | reverse complement strand
CGATGTTCGTGGCGTAGGCGTCGACGTTCTGGCGGAGCGAGTTCGAATGTTCCGCGAGGAGACACAACGTCGAAGGATCGTATGGCGGGACGAGCGCGCCTGCGGCGACGAATGCTTGAGCGGTGTCTTCGCCGCCAGGACGGCTGACCGCGTCCTGCACGTTGCCGCCCACGACCACCGCCTTCAGCAGCGTCTGGATGCGTTCATCGCTGCTGGTGGCAAGGGAGGTGGCGCTCAATGCTGGCTCGCGTCCAAAGAAGGAGCGAGGCGACCACCGCGCCGTGTCGCGGGATCAGTCTTGTCCCGTCGAGCAAGTCTGCTGGGGTGCGCCTCTGCGAGGGCAAAGGCCCAAAGACTCCACAACCGGGACACGACGATCCGCGCGGACTCCGGAATCACCCTGGGTGGGGCTTGCACCCATCCAGGGGCTCCGGTACCAGATGGACATGAGCAAGCCGGTGTCGAGCGATCGCATCGAACCTGAACAACCTCCCATGTCCGCTGCCAAGAGCTCGCGTCGTCAGCGTCGGAGCCCAGGTGAGCCAGAGCGGTCGAAGGAAGCCACTCGGGCAGCGCTGCTGCAGGCCGCTGCGGAGTTGTTCCGCGAGCAGGGCATTGATCTACCCAGTCTCGACACGATCTGCGATCGCGCAGGCTATACGCGCGGCGCGTTTTACGTGTACTTCAAGGACCGGGATGAGCTCGTTCGCGCCGTATGCGCTGAGTACCAGACGAACCTGCTGAAGCAGATCAGCGTGTACGACGATTCGCCGGAAGCACTCTCCAACCTGCTTCGCGGGCTGCTGGAAGCGGAGACCAATGTGCCTCTGCACCAGTTCCTGCTCGCGTTGGAGCGTTCCCCAGAGTTGGCGACTAGCTTCAAGGAGACGCTGCGAGAGGCGGCCGACATCACCCGAGACGCCACCCGGTTCTCTCAGGCGTTCTCCACCGTTCGCGGAGATGTTGACGCGGAAGCGCTGAGCCAGGTGCTCGTTGCACTCAACCTAGGAATGCAGGCGATGCGTGAGGCGGGGACGCCTGTTGATCCCGAGCGTGCCGCGCAGGTGCTCACGGCGCTCTGGCAGCGTTAGGAAGCGCCGCAGCACTTCTTGTACTTGCGGCCGCTTCCGCAGGGACAGGGAGCGTTGCGATTGACTTTGGTGGATTGAGCAGGGCGAGCTTGCCCTGGAGCCTGCCCACGGTTCCGCAAGTAGATCTCCTCCAGCACCGCTAGCAGGTCCTCCCTTGCGTAGTCCAGCCATTGGTCAGGGTCGATGTCTATCGACACCTCGGGGTCGTCCAGCACCGAGGGATCAACGAGAGACATCAGGATGAACGCGAGCTCGGCTTCCTGCTCGACCCACTCCTGTTCGAGGCCCAGGATCTCGATATACCCCGCACAGAAGTCTCTGATGCTGTCGTGCTCGTCGGGCGGTGGGCAAAACATGCCCTTGCTTTCGAGACGGTCCCCGATGTTGTTGTAGAGGTCCATGAGCGCCGTGATCGCCGGGCCCGGATTGTCCCCAAGGTCCTTTTCGCCCAACACCACTGGGAGCCACACACTTGGAGGGACGACCTCTGGGACGGAGTATAGGGCCACGAATGCACCGAGCACCGCCTCAGGGCTCATCGCCTCGTCACCATCCAGGATCTCTGCGAGTGGGTCGATGTTGAGTTCAGCGCCCTGCATGCCCGGGAGCCTGGTCGGTTCCCGATGGTGTGTCGAGGGTTTGGCTCGTGGCGCAGGGATTCAAGGTCTTTCGTGTCACCCAATGACCCCAACGTCCACGCTCCGCGCCTTCGGCGCTCCGCGCTCCTTCTGGCAAGCCAAAGCCACCGCCCAAAACTTGTCGGCGTGGCCTTTGCTGGCGCGCTCCGCGTCGAAGCTCACCTTGCCGGACGGAAGCACCCGGCGCTTGATCGCGTGGATCTGGCCCACGAGTTCACGCCGCCGCGGGAGGTGCACGTCCTGACATTGACCACTCAAGCAACTGTGGACAGGCGCTGAGTCCGCGAGGTCGCCATTGGAGGTTTGGCCTCTACTAACTCAGGGGGGCGGTTCCGGGGTGCCAGCGTGCGAAACTGTGCTAAAAGCCGCGCCTGTTTCGGGTGGCCTTTCGCAAACTCACCCGGTACCGGAGGACATGATGAATCTTAAGCACGTTACGAGCTGGTTGGTTGGAAGTGCGCTCCTGTACGGTGCAGTCGCTGCGTGTACGAGTAGCCCAAGCGGTGAGACCGCGCACGCACAGGAAACCGGAGGGAGCAGCGCGAACGGTGGCTCGAGCGGGTGTGGTACTTGCTCGGTTCCCCAAAACCTTCGAGTCGTCACGGCTGACTCCGATGTGAATCAGCACCTTGGTGGTGGAGTTGACGTGAATCCGGGTGGAGCCATCTGGTTGGATGAGGGGCCGTTCTATCTGACTGATGCGCGAATTTCGGGAGACCGTCTTCTTGTCGCCGTTGCGGACTCGTCGGCTGACTGCGGGAATGGCGAATTGCTTCTGTCTTTGAGCAGCGGCGACCCCGGTGGATACCTCGCTGGTGGACGCTTGCTAGTTCCCGCGGGTAAGAAGCTCTGCGTCCGGAACGACGACCCGACCGATTCCTCACGACTCACGTGGGGGGGCTTTCGCCCCTATTGAGCGGGGGCCGTAGTGCGAGGGTGACACGTCCGCTGACGCCAATTGGGCGAGTCAGCGAACGTCACCCAATCACCCTGACTCCAACATCCACGCTCCGCGCCTTCGGCGCTCCGCGCTCTTTCTGGCACGCCAGCGCCACCGCCCAGAACTTGTCAGCGTGACCCTTGCTGGTGCGCTCGGCATCAAAGCTCACCTTGCCGGACGGAAGCACCCGGCGCTTGATGGCGTGGATCTGACCGACCAGCTCGCGCCGTCGAGGCAGGTGCACGTCCTGGCGCTGGAGCAAGATCTTGAAGTCAGTCGCCCAGCGCTCCTTCGACTCGTTGGTGAACGCCTCCGCGGCCACCTGCGGGAAGTCGCGGGCGAGGTTCTCGGCGAGGTTCATGCCGATGCCGCTTCGGTCGATCGAGAGACGCGCGACCGGCAGCACCGAGAGCACCCGACGGAGCTCGGCCTCCTGCTCCGCGAACGGCACGCCGTCGAACGTGCGAAGCATCACGCAGCGGTACACGTCGCCGACCTGATCGAACACCGCGAGCTCGGAGCGGTCGCGCGTGCGACCCACGTCGAAGCCCGCGACGATGCGGCCGCGCACTTCGGGAACGTCCGTCGGATCATCGTAGACGCGCAGCGAGTCGTGAGTGCACGGGATGATGAGTTCGTAGGGCATCCACGAGAACGATTCGTCGACGAACTTACAGCATAGCTCCTGCTCAAAGTCCTCCAGCGGCAGCGAGTCGAACTGCTCGATGATCGTAGGCCGTCCGAAGATGGCGACGGCTTCTTCCGTAGGGAGATGCGGTGCGATCTTCGCCGCCTCCGCCACGTCCTTGCAGAAGAACCGACTCAGCCACCAGGGCACCAGCTGCCGCGTGTGGTGCGGGTACTTGCGGAGCTCCTCGTTTGCGATCTCCCAGAAGATCCCTCGACGCCCAAGCGGCGTGCTGCAGCCCGTGAGCTGTCCCTTCGAGCGAAGGATGAGCGCCGTGGAGCCTGTGTACACTTCCCGGTCGCCCGAGTAGTGCGCGAGCTCGTCGAGGTAGACGTCGCCGCGCTTGCCGCGGGGTGGCTTCGACGGCACCGACAGGATGCGCGAGATGCGCTTGGTCGGTCCGTTGCTCTCGAACGCCAGCTCCGTCTTCGCGTCAGTGACCAGCTTCTTCTGGTACGCGCGCGGCATCTCCTCGAAGACCTGGCGGGCGATCAAGATCTTCTCGATCGCATCAGCCTGGTTGTAGGAGACGAACACCGTCGTGTGCCCCTCGCGCAGGTGACAGCGCGCTAACGCCTCGAGCGCGAACACGAAGCTGTAGCCGACCTGGCGGCTCTTGGTGATCCAGCGGAAGCGGGAGCGGTTCTTGAGGAACGCCGTCTGGAACGGCTCGAGCACCAGCGGCTCGCTGTCGAAGCTCATCACGCCGCTGACGAAGCCCCACTCCGTCGAGAGCCACTCGCTGAGGTCCGACTCGCTCTGCTTGACGACGCCTAGCATGCGCCTTGCCTCGCGGAATAGCCGGTCTGAACTGCCGGAAAACTTGCCTTTCCGGCCACAAGACGCCTGGATGCAACGGAGGAGCCCTGATGACGACCTACGGCTACGCCCCCAAACCGCCCAAGACCCTGACCGACCAGGAGCAGCGCGCGCTCTTGAAGACCACAGCGGAGCACCGGCGCGGGCGACGCGATCATGTCCTGTTCAGCTTGGCCCTCGGCACCGGC
>JAUILJ010000762.1 GCA_030433055.1 Polyangia bacterium | reverse complement strand
TCAAGGTCGCCCCAGGTGGGTTGCCGTTCGTCGCCGAGGACCTCGGGCTCTTGACACCCGAGGTCGAGAGCCTCCGCGACGACTTTGGCCTGCTCGGGATGCGGGTGCTGCAGTTCGGTTTCGGTGAAGACAAGCAGCACCTGCCGCACCACTATCCCGTGCGATCCGTGGCGGTCACCGGCACGCACGACACCAACACCTTGCTCGGCTGGTGCGCTGACCTCGAGCTCGGGGCGACCGACGCGTCCACAACCGAGCGCGAGAAGTTCGCTCACTATCTCGGGGAGCCACAGCCCACGAGAGCCCACCACGCACTGCTGCGAGCGTGCCTCGGCTCGGTGAGCCAGCTCGCCATCATACCGCTGCAGGACATCCTGGGTTTGGGCGTGAGAGCGCGCATGAACGTACCGGGCACAACGGAAGGCAACTGGGCGTGGCGCCTCGCCCGTGGCGGCCTGAGAGACCGCGACGCGGCTTGGTTGGCGGAAACCTGCGCTGCATACGACAGGTGACGCGCGTGCCCAGCGAGTCTCACCCCCGCACTCGGCACCCGACCCAGCTACCGGTTGGGGCCTTCCCGCTTCCCGACGGAAGCAGTTTGTTTCGAGTTTGGGCGCCCCGCGCCAGGCGAGTCGACGTCGAACTCCTGAGATCGGATGCGGCGCCAGGGAGCGATCTAGAACACCTCCGCTGTCGCAAGCGCGAGCGCATGCAGCCCCTTGGCTTTGGCCTGTTCGAGGCTCGGATCGCAGCACCTGCTGGCAGCGATTACGCCTTCCGACTGGACGGCAAGCGCCGTCGCGCGGATCCCGCCTCGCGCTGGCAGCCATTCGGTGTGCATGGCCCCTCGCGCAGCTTCGATCCCAGCTCCCTCACCTGGAACGACCAGGCGTGGGTCCCTCCCCGACGCGACACGCTCGTGATCTACCAAGTGCACGTAGGGACCTACTCCCCTGCCGCGACCTTCGCCGGGATCGTGGCGGACTTGCCGAGGCTCGCCGAGTTGGGAATTGGGGCGCTGCAACTACTCCCGATCGCCGAGTTCCCGGGGACGCGCAACTGGGGCTACGATGGCGTGTTCCCGTACGCGGTAGAGTCTTCCTACGGTGGTCCGTTCGGCCTCGCAGCGCTCGTTGACGCCTGCCACGACCATGGCATCGCCGTATATCTGGACTTGGTGTTCAACCATTTGGGTCCAGAAGGCGACTACACCGCAGACTTCGGTCCTTATTCCAATTCTCGTTTCCACACGCCCTGGGGCAACGCGCTCAATTTCGACGAGGCAGGGTCAGCTTGTGTTCGGCAGTTCTTCTACGAAAATGCGCTGTACTGGCGGCGCGAGTTCCATATCGACGGATTTCGCTTCGACGCCATCGCTCAGGTGTTCGATTCGTCCCCGACCCACATTCTGAGAGAGATCAACGACTCGCTTCCGGATGCGGCAAAGCACCTCAGTATCGCGGAGAGCGAGCTCAACTCCAATCACGTGCTGAGCTCGGATCGAGCTGGGCTCGGATTTGATGCGCAGTGGAACGACGACTTCCACCACGCATTGATCGCTCGCCTGACGGGCAACCAGCGAGCCTTCCTAGCTGATTTCCAGGGCGACGAGCCGCTGTTGAAGGTGCTCGAGGAAGGCTGGGCGCTGGCATCAGACTGGAGCCAGTTCCGCGGACGTTTCCACGGAGAACCCTGCGGGGCACGGCCGGATCAACTCGTGGTCTTTTCGCAAAACCACGATCAAGTAGCCGGAATTGGCGGTGGGAGGCGTGCTGGTGGTGCGCAAGGAGCGCCGGAGCAAGAACTACTATTGGTGATGACCCTGATGAGCGGCTTTGTTCCGATGCTGTTCCAAGGGCAGGATTTCGGGGCTTCGACGGGCTTCCACTACTTCATCGACCATCGCGATCCGGCATTGAAGCGTAGAGTCGTCGCCGGCCGACGACATGAACAAAAGCAGTTGTCTCCGGGCGCTCCGTATCTCTCCCCAGCTTCCATCAGCGCCTGGTCGCAAAGTCGCCTCGACTGGGACCAGCTAGGGACCGGCTGGGGGCAGCTCATGCAGACCAAGGTCCGTCAGTTGACGGAACTGCGCCGGCGCCACGCATGCTTCCGAGCCAACGCAAAGCGCCAAGTTCAGGCTCGCTGGGAAGGCTCGCTGCTCATTCTCAGCATGCTGCAGGGCGCGAGTCGCGGCGTGCTGGTTGCCCACCTGCCCCAGGTGAAACGCCTTGAATCCAGCAAGAATCGTGATCTCGCGCGGGCGCGTCGTGCGCTGAACCGAAGTACCCTGCAGCAGTGGCTCTCGAGCCTCCGCGCGCACGCATCGACCGACTCAACCTGCGTCGAGGAGCGATCGAATGGCGGCGCGTTCCGCGTCGCATACCGCACCGAACGCGTACGTGAGCGCACTCGTGACTTCGTCTTTGATGGGCCGAGCGCTCTAGTCTTAGTCGGTACGAGACGGGCTAATTAACAGCGTTGCTGTACCCGAGAGCGTCTTGAGAGGGCGCAAACGACTGCAACCCTGATGACGACATCGAACCCTGCTTCATGTTTAAGAGGGTTGTGACTCATTCGAGTTGACACACGGATACAGCGATTGAGAGAGTGCGCTCAATGGCTGACACGAATGACATGATCCGCGCGCGAGTCGACGCGTTCGTCGCGGACCTCACTGATTTGATTCATCAGGCAATTCTGGACAACGTGCAGGCCGCGCTCGGCCAGGCGATCCCGAGCGCCGCACCCCGCCGCCCCGGGCGCCCCAAGGGCCGTGTCTCGGCTCCCGCCGCCAGCGCTCCGACCAAGCGCGGGAAGAAGCGCGGCGGAAAGCGCACGGCGAGTGAGCTTGCGGACATGGCAGACAAGCTCGTGAGCTTCGTGGAGAAGAACCCGGGTTCCAGCATCGAGGAGATCGGTCGTGGCATCGCTATCCCCACCAAGGAGCTCGCGCTCCCGGTGAAGAAGCTGCTCGCGGAAGGCCGTCTCAAGAAAAAGGGCCAGAAGCGCGCGACCCGCTACAGCGCCGGCCGTCGCTGAAGAGCTGAGTTGTCGAGCGTGCGTCTGCACGCTGACATCCCCGAGCGTGCTTCCGCACGCTGACATAACGCAGTTCACGAGCGCGAAGGCGAGCCCCAAAGGCTCGTATTCGCGCTCTCTACATTTTGTCCCCTGTCACGGCTTGCGCTTGCGGGGCGGCGGCGGTGGGCGCTTCTTTGACGAAGGTGATAGCTTGACGCCAGGCGACTTCGGCTTTCCCGCTCTTGGTATGGCCGGCTTGCTACCCGCCGTGCGGTTGCCGGACGGAAATGGCGGTGGGGGCACCGATGAGTCCCGGACCAGCTCCAGCGTAGGCTTCTTGCTCTTGGATACCAGCGGGAGAGGGGGCACGGTCTGCTGACGCCGGCTCGCGGAAGCGCTTGGCGCGCTGGAGGGTCGTAAGTAGGCCGACAACGCGTTCCTGAGGGCCCGGGCTGACGGGGGACGGTCTTCTGGGTCCTTGGCCAGCGTCTTCTTGACGAGCTCCTCGATACCAACCGGCAAGTCAGTTGCGTACTTGCCGAGTGGCTCTGGCAAGCGCGTCAAGACGTCCGCGAGCACGAGTGAGGGCATCTTGCCATCAAAGGGCGGCCTGCCTGCCAGTAGCTCGTAGAGTATGGCTCCCGCCGCGTAGATGTCCGCTCGGTGATCGACGTGGTCACCCGCAGCTTGCTCGGGTGCCATGTAGTGAGGTGTCCCGAATACGTCTTGCTCCTCGGGGTCCTGCCCGTCGGGATGGACGCCTTTCGCAATGCCGAAGTCCAACACCTTGGCGTGGGGTTGATCAGGCGCAGGGTGCAGCACCATCACATTCGCTGGCTTGAGATCTCTGTGGACGATGCCCAAGGCGTGCGCTGACTCGAGCGCCGTACACACCTGCATCATGAGCTCGCACGCATAGGCGGCGCCAACAGCGCCCCGCTCCTCGATGATTGAGCTAAGCGTCTCCCCTTCGCACAGCTCCATGACCATGAACGGTGTCGAGTCCGGGGTCTCTCCCAGATCGAATACATCCACGACGTGGGCGTTTGCGATGCGGGCCGAGGCCCGCGCCTCCGCGAGGAAGCGAGCACGGAGCTCTTCGTGGCCAGCAAGGTGAGAGTGCAGGATCTTGAGCGCGACCCGCTTTCCGACCAGCGTATTCTCCGCCTCCCAAACGCTCCCGGCCGACCCGGTACCGAGGAGCCGCAGCAGGCGATACTTGTCCGTCAGAAGTGCGTCGACGGACCAGCTCACTCGCCCCCCTTCGGCTCGGATGCGGACGCGGAACGGGACATTCTGCGTATGGGAGGCGGGGCGCCGTCGGTCGAGGCCCTTGAGCCGGCCT
>JAUILJ010000761.1 GCA_030433055.1 Polyangia bacterium | reverse complement strand
TTCCGTGCGGAAGTGTTACCCAGCTCGAGCTCGAGCCTGAAGAACAGCCCAAGCGCCTCGCCCCAGCCGGCTCCGACAATCCTTACTGAAGTGAGTCAGGGCGCTCACCCCAGGAGCGGGGCCAGCGCGGCGGAGTCCAAGTACTCGTCCAGCCGGCGGATGCGCCCCTCCTCCACCGTGGCCACGAGGCACGCTGGGACTCTGAGCTCGGCTCCGCTCTGGGCGCGCCCTCGCATCACGTGCTGCTGCACGAAGCCAGTCTCCGTCGCGATGACGCGTAGATCCTCGTAGCGCAGGTCAGCAACCCCCTTGGCCAACAGGCCAATCACCTTGAGCACTTGCTTCTTGGCCAGCTCTCGCTCATCGAAGTTGCGCCAGACTACAGCGTCATCGTGATACAGCTCGCCGACTCCTTCGGTATCGCCAGTGAGGGTGCGAGCGGTGAGCTGCTTGGCGATCTCCAACGCATCTTTTTCCATGAGAAAACCTCTAACTCGGGGCGCTGGGGGTACAGCTTTTCTGGGCTTGGTTCGGGGGGGGAGGCGCGATCGCTCGCGCCGCGGTCAGAGCGCGTGTCCGCCGTCGAGGAGCAGGCTCTGGCCGGTCACGTAGCTGGCGCGGTTGGACGCCAAGAACACCACGGCTTCGGCGACCTCTTCAGCCTTCCCGAAGCGCTTCAGCGCGGTGTTTCGCCGCGCGGATTCAAGCCAAGCCTGGTCGAAGGCCTCGCCCTTGAGGCGCAAGAAGATCCCGGCCTCGATGACCCCTAGCTGCACGGAGTTCGCGCGCACTCCATGGCGCCCCTCTTCCCTGGCCACGCCGCGCAGCAACGCCTCGACGCTCGCTTTGGGCACGACGCTCAGCATGTCCCGGGGAGGAAAGCGCGAGAGCCCCACGCTGGTCAGCGCGACGTAGCTTCCGCCTGCCTCTCGCAAGTGCGGCAGCGTCGCGTGTACCAGGGAGAACGCGCCCAGGGCGTCTGCCTGCATCACTTCCCTGAAGCGCTCGGGGGTGACGTTCACGATGAACTCCATCGGGATGTTCGAGCCCGCCGCCAGGATCACACTGTGCACGCGGCCAAACCGCTCCCTCACCTCTGCGAACTCCCGCACAATCGCTGCGTCGTTCCTCAGATCCAGCTGGCCCGCGTGGGCGACCACACCCAAGCCGTGCAGGCGCTCACACACAGCCTCTGCGGCGCCCTGGTTGCGATGATAGGTCAGCGCCACCGGGCAGCCGCGCGACGCCAGTGCCTCGCAGATCGCTACCCCAACGCCGCCACTGCCCCCAATCACCCAGGCGGCCCCAGCCGGAAATTCGTCCATCGCTCAGGTCTCTATCGCTCAGGTCTCTATCGCTCAGGTCTCTATCGCTCAGGTCTCTATCGGTCAGCTCTCGGAAAGCTCCGCATATGCGCCGCGGAAATACACCAGCGGTGCTCCGGCACTGGCGCCAGTCTTGACCAGCTCGCCGATGAAGATGTCGTGATCGCCCCCCGCGTGCTCAGCGAACAGGCGGCACTCCATCCAGGCCAAGGCGCCAGGAAGCAGCGGGCACCCGGTCACCTCCCCCGCGGCCCACTCCACGCCGTCGAACTTGTCGTCCAACGAGGTGGCGAAGTGGGCGGACAGCTCAGCCTGATCCTGGTTGAGGATGTTCACGGCGAAGCGCCGCTCCCGGCGAATCACGGCATGCGCTCGAGCACGTTGGTCCACGCACACCAGACACAGCGGAGGTCGCTTGCTCAGGGACGTGAAAGCCGTCGCCGTGAGCGCGTGGGGCTGGCCCCCCGCGTCCACCGTGGTGATGACGGTCACCGATGCCGCGAAGCTCGCCATCACCGCCTTGAATGCCTCGGGGTCGACCGCGGGCCGCTCCACCAGTGGGACGCGCCCAAAGACGCCTCCCTGGTCCCCGCTGCGCTCTGCGGCGCTCCCGGCGGAGCCCTTCGCTCCGGTCTGCTCAGCCATTGCCACGCTCCACTGTCACCCAGCGAGTGAAACACGTTCTATTCTGAACGTCCAGGCACGAGACGAGCGCCTTTATGGTACACCACTCGGCTGAATGGCGAAGTCGCCCGCAGTGCTCGCTCCTGTCTCGGCAATTGGTGCCAGCTTCCTCGCCACGGCCCAAATCGTGGGCGGTATGGGGGTGCTGTTCGGGCGCATCGTCAGCCGCGCCGCGCGCCTCGACTTCGACTACTCGGAGCTGATCAAGAACATGCACAAGATGGGCGTGAAGTCGCTGCCCATCGTCGTGGTCACCGCGCTGTTCACCGGCGGCATCATGATCATTCAGGCCGCGCCCATCGTCGAGCGCTACGGCGCCCAGGGGCTCCTTGGCTGGGCCGCCGGCTTCACGACGCTGAGAGAAATCGGGCCGTTGCTGACGGCGCTCATGCTCAGTGGTCGCGTGGGTGCCAACAACACGGCGGAGCTCGGCACCATGGTGGTCACCGAGCAGATCGACGCCCTGCGGGCGCTCTCCATCGACCCCATCAGCTTCTTGATCGTGCCGCGCTTCATCGCGATGGTGATCACGATCTTCCTCTCCACCATCTTCTCGGACGCGCTCGCCCTGTTCGGCGCAGCCTACGCGGGCTATGGCGTGCTCGGGGTCGAGCCGCAAATCTTCTACAACGGGCTGTCCAGCGGGCTGCTCGACGTCGGAGACGTGTTCCATGGGCTCGCCAAATCAGTCGTATTCGGCGTGATCATGGCGCTTTCGAGCTGCCAGTTCGGGATTTCGACCTCGGGCGGAGCGCCGGGTGTGGGCCGCGCCGTGAACGCGACGGTCGTGGTGAGCGCAGCAGGCATGTTCATGCTCGACTACCTGGTATCCTTCGCGCTGGGGTGAGAACGAGATGACCAGCATCAATCCCAGTGCCCAGTCCGGCGCCGCCAGCAGCGTCGGCCACATCGAGGAAGAGGATTTCCCCGAGGATCCAAAAGGCATAGCGGCCATCGGCGCTGCCGGGCTCTCCCTGAGCCGCGCGGCCAAGGCGCAGTACTCGGTCTTCGTCCAGACGCTCTACTACACCTTCCGCGGCAACCGACGCCCCGGTGCCATCATCCAGCAATGCTACGAGATCGGGAACCGCTCGCTGGTCTTCCTGTGCATCGTGATGGGGTTCATGGGCATGATCCTCACCTACCAGGCCGGGATCCAGGTGCAGCGCGTCGTCCCGGATCTCAACCTGCTGGGCGCCACCTTCCTCGAGCTCATCGTGCGCGACATCGCGGCGTCAATCTGCGCGTTGATGTTGGCGACCCGCGTGGGAGCGGGCATCGCAGCCGAAATTGGCTCGATGGTGGTCACCGAGCAGGTGGACGCCCTGCGCATGACGGCAGCGGATCCGATCGACTACCTGATCAAGCCACGCTTCGTCGCCAGCACGATCATGACCATCATGTGCGTCGTGATCGCCGGTGGGGTCTCGATCCTCACTGGCATCTGGACAGGCAAGATGTTCTTCGGGATCTCCGCGGAAACGTTCATCAACTGGAGCCTGGTCGACTGGGGTGACGTGATCGTCGGAGTCACCAAGTGCTTCGCCTACGGCGCCGCGATCCCCGTCGTGAGCGGCTACTGCGGCCTGTCCACGTTCGGCGGGTCCGAAGGCGTGGGCTGGGCGACGACCCGCGCGGTGGTCAACTCCTCCCTCGCGGTGATCATCCTCAACTTCTTCATCAGCGGCGCGGGCTACCTGATCTTCGGCTGAGCGCCCCGCCCTCAGCCAAGCGGCGGCGCCGAGTCTCTGCGCTCGGGGCTAGCTGCGTGCGCCTCAGCACCAGCGTGCACCACCCGCTCCGACGCCGTTTCGTCCCGCCTGTCCCAGACTTCCACCACTCCGTCGAGGACACGGGGAGCGCTCATGAAGCCCGCGAAGTGACCGAGCCCTTCCAGCACCTCGAGGCTTGTCTCCGGGATCACTTCCGCGAGGTACTCAGAGTGACTCAAGGGCACGATGGTGTCGGCGTCCCCGTGGTAGAAGTGTATCGGCACGCGAATGTTCGCCGGGTCGAAGGGCCACGGTCGGCTGAACAACGACAGATCCCAGATCGGCGCACGGATGCCTTTCTCGGTCGCTGCCACGATGTCCCGGCAGAACATGGCCTTCAAACATGGCTTCACCATGACCGATCATCGCGGCAGCCATATGCGCCAATGGCGCCAGATCGCCCGAGGCACCCACCGACCCCTGCACCGGGATTACCGGCGTCACGCCACGGGCCAGCATGCCTTCCAGCAGCTCGATCAATTCCATCCGCACGCCGGAGGCACCGCGCCCCAGCGACAAGAGCTTCAGCGCCATCATCAGCCGGGCATGGGGTTCCGGGATCGCCTCGCCCACGCCGCAGCAATGGGACAGG
>JAUILJ010000760.1 GCA_030433055.1 Polyangia bacterium | reverse complement strand
CGGCTAGACAGCGGGGCACCGCGAACCTGTCACAGAGCATCTCCGTGAGTATCCCTTCGACACCCTCAGCTGGCGACGAGCTCAGTCTGCCGTGGCTCTCCCCGTGGTGTGAGTCTCGAGTCTTGTACGTCGACTCGAGGGTCCTGGTCGTAGACAAGCCGAGCGGGCTGCCGGTTCACGGCGGAAACGTCGAACTCGCTCACGATGTGGTCACGCGCCTGGCGGCGTGGCTCGAGGCGCGGGGCGAAGACAGCTACCTGGGGGTCCATCAGCGCCTGGACCAGGGCACCAGCGGGGTGCTCTTCTTGCTGCGTGACGCGAGCCTCAACCCAGCCGTCGCTGCGGAGATGGAGGCCCACCGCTCCCAGCGTAGCTACGTCGCGCTGGTCAGTGGCAGCCTTGGCGAGCTCAGCAAACCGGGCTGGCACGTGCTCGAAGACCGACTCCTCACGAAGAAGGCTCATGGTCAGCTACGCTCGGAGATCGCAGCCCGAGGCAAACCGGCGCGTAGCCGCTGCAGGCTGCTCGAACGGGTCGGTTCGCGCGCGCTGCTCGAGCTTCAGCCGGAGACGGGGCGCACCCATCAGCTGCGCGTGCAGTTGGCGAGTCGTGGGCTGCCAATCCTCGGCGATGCGCTCTACGGAGGAGCGCCGGCACCTCGGCTACTGCTGCACTGCCAGCGCCTGGCCGTGCAGGCGCTCGACCTGCGCGTGGAGGCGCCGGTGCCTGAGGTGTTTCGTCAAGCGCTGACGCCAGCGGAGCCGCTGGCTCAGCCAACCGGAGCACAAAAGCGCCCCGTGCCGCCGCAGGTCCGGTTGCCTCGAGGTAATGACCTGGAGCGCCAGCTGGACGATGCGTTGTGCTGGCGCTGGCCGCTCCGCGGGGCCTGCGACGTGCTGCGCTTGGTCCATGAGCAGGGAGACGGCTTGACGGGTGTTTCGATCGACGCCTACGCCCGCTGGGCGGTGCTCTCGGTGTACACCGAAGGGGCGCTCGGCGAGGCGCCGCGAATCGCCAACCAGCTCCTGGCGCGGGGCCTCGCTGGTGTGTACCTGAAGCAACGGGTGAAGGGAGACCTGCGTCGCGAAGACTTGCCAGGGCTCGCGCCCTCTGATGTTTTCCGTGGGGTACCGGCTCCTGAGGAGCTGGTCGTTCGCGAAGGCCAGCTGCGTTACTTGGTGAAATTGGCGGACGGACTGTCCACGGGCCTGTTCGTTGACCAGCGCGACAACCGCGCACGCGTCCTCGGGTCGTGTCGCGGGCTGCGGGTGCTCAACCTGTTCAGCTACACGTGTTCGTTCAGCGTGGCCGCCGCGCTGGGTGGGGCGCGCGAGACGATCAGCGTGGATCTCAGCGGTCGCTACCTGGCTTGGGGCGAACGGAACCTGGCGTTGAACGGCGTTGCGGGCCCAGAGCAGAAGTTGCTGCGCGCCGACGCCGCCGACTATTTGCGCCGCGCGCGCAAGCGGGGCGAGCGCTTCGATCTGATCGTGCTGGACCCGCCGAGCTTCGGCTCTCACGGCAAGAAGAGCTTCAGCATTCAGCGCGACTACAAGGCCCTGGCCAGTGATGCGTTGGCGCTCCTCACCCCCGGCGGACGCTTGCTCGCCGTGACCAATCATCGCAAGACCGGCGTCGAGCGCTTTCAACGCTGGCTGGAGGAAGCGGCTGTCGACGCCCGCCGCAAGCTGAGCCAGCTGCGCCCGAGCCCTGCGCCTCATGACTGCCCGACCTGGCCCGCGCCGGACCTGGGCAACCCAACGAAGGCGGTTTGGCTGACTCGGCGCTGAAGTTTGAGCCGAGAGTCGCCCACTGCTACCAAGCGAGCTCCTCGCGAATCGACTGCACTGCCCGTGGCCAAGAAGCGCAACCCCTACCAGAACGATCATCACACCCGAGCGGCTCGCGCTGCGGGGTTCCCGGCGCGCAGCGTGTACAAGCTGGAGGAAATCCAGAAGCGAGTGCGCTTGCTCGGGTCTGGCAAGCGCGTCCTGGATCTCGGGGCGGCTCCAGGCTCCTGGAGCAAGTACGCTGCGCAGCAGGTGGGGCCCAAAGGCCTGGTCGTGGCGATCGACCTCTCGGCGATCGAAGAGCCTCTGGGCTCGAACGTGCACATCGCGCAAGGTGACGCGCTGGATCCCGACTCGGTCCTGATCGCCGAGCACGCGCCGTATGACGTGGTGCTGAGCGATATGGCTCCTCGCACGAGCGGCGACAAATTGCGCGACCGCTACCTCAGCTACGAGCTCGCGGTGGGTGCGCTGGAGATCGCCAAGCGGGTGGGTAAGGCGGGCTCGGACTTCGTCGCGAAGATCTTCATGAGCGAAGACTTCGAGGCAGCGAAGAAGGCGGTGCAGGCCGCCTACGAGAGCTGCAAGGTGGTGCGACCAGCCGCGACCCGAGATGCCAGCACGGAGGTTTTCTTGGTGGGGGTGAGGCTCAAAGTACAGGCCATGACCGCGCCGGCGCCGACTCCAAGCACGGAACCGTCGCCTGGCGCAGGGGGAAGCAGCGAGTGAGTGACGCGAAGCCCAAGAAGAAGAGCAAATGGCGCTGGCTCGTCCACGCGGTGCTCTTCACGACGCTGGCACTCGCCGGGACGCTGCTCTATCGCGGCAAGCGCTTCGAGAGCCGGCAGATCAGCGTGCCTCCGGCTTCCGCCCCAGACATCGCGTGGGACGCCGCAGCGAGCCGCCTTTCCGGTGCCGTGCGGATTCAAACGGTGTCGCGTTCGCAGCACGGCACGCGCACCTCTCCGCTGCGCCGGGACGACGCGGCGGCGTTTCGCGCCTTCAGGAGTTACCTGAGCAGCTCCTTCGGCAAGGCCCACGAGGCCATGACCCGGGAGGTGATCGCCGAGCACAGCCTGCTCTACACGTGGGTGGGCAGTGAGCCGAGCCTCGAGCCGGTGCTGATCGCGGGTCACATGGACGTCGCCACGGTGCTGCCTGGCACGTCGATGTCTTGGACGGAGAAGCCGTTCTCTGGCGCCAGCAAGGACGGGATGATCTGGGGGCGCGGCACCTTGGATGACAAGTCGTTCGTGGTGGGTCTGTTCGAGGCCTTGGAGCAGCTGGCGGCAAGCGGCTACAAGCCGAAACGCACCGTGTACGTCGCCCTGAGTCACGACCAGATGCGCGGAGGTGAGCTCGGTACGCGAGGCCTGGCTCAGGCGCTGAAGTCAAAGGCTCCCAAGTTTCGTCTGGTCTTGACCGAGGGGCTCGCGGTGGTGAAGGGCTTCATGCCTGAAATTCCCGCGCCCATCGCGATGGTCGGGGTGGGGGAGAAAGGGCAAGCCAGCTTGTTGTTGCAGAGCGATGGCGCTGGCGCCGACGGCAAGCTGGAGGCAGCGCAGAAGCGCCTCGAGCAAGAGGCGATGCCCGCCGAGTTCTCCGGTCCGGCGGTCCACCAGTTCGAGTACCTGGCGAGCGAGCTACCCTTCGCCATTCGGGTGGCCGTGGCCAATCGCTGGTTGTTCTCCGGGCTGCTGGAGGATCGCATCAAGGAGTCCGAGGGCTCCGAGGCGCTGATCAGGACCTTGGTCACCAGTACGGATATTCCACCTGGAATTGATGAGAAGAAGCTCCCACAGCACCCGGTGCTCGCGAACTACCGCCTCCGACCCGGGGATTCACTGGAGCAGCTCAAGGCTCACGCCGCCAAGGTGATCGGCGATCCGCAGATCAAGCTCAGCTTCCTCGATGGGGCATATCCCGCGCCACCCGTCTCGTCGGTGGACGCGCCGGAGTTCAAGTCGTTCCAGGAGGTCGTGGAGGGCGTCTTCCCCGAGTCCGTGTTCGCGCCCTCGCTAGTACTCGGGGCCACCGACGCGCGGCACTACAGCGGCCTGAGTCCCAATATCTACCGGTTCCGGCCGCTCGTGATGGCGCCGGACGACATGAGCCGCAGTCGCAACTCGGACGAACGCATTCGGCTCGAGGACTACAAGCGCGTCGTCACCTTCTGTTCGGTGTTGGTGCAGCGGTTCGCGGGCGACTGATAGCGACCCCAGCGTAGATCCTGCTGCTCAGCGGCTCGCCCGGTTGCTCTAGAGCTTCAGCACCGAGTAGAGACGGTTGCGGTAGACGACGTCCCCACGGAGCCGGGTCTCGTCGCCCCTCGCCGTGACCACGTAGGATATGCGATAGCTCTGCCTGAGCGCATCGAGGCGCTCTTGGTCCATCGTTTCGTACCCCGACAGATCATCCTGGCTTCGCACCGGCGTGCCGCACACCTCGCTCAGCCGGTGGTGCCACTCGACGATCTCGGTGGGCACGATAGGGACGGCCTTCCAATCGACGACGATCGCTCGCTGGGAGTGAAAGCGCATGCCCTCGACCTTCGGTGGTGTGAGCAAGATGTCGTCCTTCGCGGTGTTCTCA
>JAUILJ010000759.1 GCA_030433055.1 Polyangia bacterium | reverse complement strand
TCGATGTCTTCGATGCAGGCCTTTTCTCGGAGCTTTGCTTGCTGCAGGCGCCGCGTGTTGACGATCGCGAAGAAGCGCGGGAATTCGGTGAAGTTCACCGGTGAAGTTCGCGCATGAGAGCGGTGAAGTTCACCGGTGAACGACTTTGGTGGTCAGGGCTTCTTGGTGCGGCGTCGCTTGGAACGGGCGACGTTCTCCTCCTTGGATTCCTTGCTGCGGTAGCTGTCCGCCGTGATGTCGATCACTTCCGCCCGGTGAGTGAGGCGGTCGACGAGAGTGACGACGCAGGCGGCGTGGGGGAACACCTCACTCCATTCGGCAAACGCCTTGTTCGTGGTGAGCACGATGGGTTTGCGAGCTTCGTAGCGGCGCGTGACGACCTCGAAGAGCAGGTCGGCGTAGCGGCTGTTGTAGGAGAGATAGCCGACCTCATCGACGCAGAGCAGCGCCGGCACGGTGTAGCGCCGCAGGCGCCGTCCAAGCGCGGCCGCGCTATCTTGAGCGGCGAGGTCGGCGAGCATGTCCCTCGCCTTGATGGGAAACCGATTGGTTTCACTTGGATCGAACGGCACTGACGGCCGGGTCTTGGACGTTCTGAGTGGGGGGTCCCGATCGTTCGCTCTGTCTGGGCTGGTCCGAAAGGGCGCTCGCCTGACGCCAAGCGTAGACGGGAGCGCCCTCCTACTCACGGGTGGACACGATGCTTCGGGCGTCCATGACGATGTGTGGAAGCTCGACCTCGCTGGGGATGGTGTCGTCAGTCAGCGTCTGGTTGCTGACTCTGCATCGCCCGATCCTCGCCACGCTAGTCGCGCACTTCTTGGCTACGCGGCGGGCGGACTACCCGTCTCGGTGGGAAGCGCGACTGATGGGATCGGTCTATCCAGACGGATTGTCGGGACTACTGGCTGGCGCGCGGAGGAGTGCTTACCGCCCAGCCTCATCGGCGAGGCGGTGGTTGCATCGTCTGACCTTTGGGTTGGCGCCGGTGCCGAACTCACCTCGGAAGGTGGGCCTGCGAGCGGGGCCAGTCTTGCTGGGGCTCGCGTGGGCGTCGGTGCTCGTCTCGGGACGATAACCAGCGGCGGCGCTCTGAGCATTGGCGTCGGCGCGCAGGTCGCTGGGAACGCGATTGCTGCTGGGGATATTGACTCGCGCGGAACCATCAGTGGGCTGACCCAGGCGCGCACACCGACCGGGCTCGAAGGTTTGGGCTGCTTCGACGTGCAATTCCCTCAGGGCAACCGTCCGGCGGTTCGTGTAGCGCCCGGGCGCACCACCAGCCTCGCTCCGGGAGCTTATTCCAAGTTGAGCGTGCTTCCGCGCGGTAAGGTGGCTTTGTCCTCAGGCACGTACTACTTCGACGAGATCGAGAGTCTCCCGCTCTCCCGCATCCAACTCGACACGAGCTCCGGCGCTGTTCGGATCTATGTGCGAAGCAAGCTGAAGCTTTTCGGGGATCTGGAGCACCCTGCCGATGCGGCTGGGCAACTGCTCATCGGGTATCTGGGTAACGAAAAGGTCACCCTCGTACGACCGCTCGCTGGCACCCTGGTGGCCCCTCGAGCGACGGTACAGCTCGCGAACTGGGAATCACACGCTTTCAACGGAGCGTTCCTCGCATACCGCGTCGAGGTGCTACCCTTCATCACGGTGAACTACGTTCCCTTCAACGGCGAGTACCTGCCATGAAGCGCGCCAAACTCTGCGCTCTGGGATTGGCGACGATTTCGGTAGTCGCCGTGGCCTGTGACTCGGGCTCCTCTTCTTCTTCCGGCGTGGACGCGTCCGGCAGCGCCGGAGGAGCCATCACCGACGCTTCAACCGAAGCCGACGCTCCCGACTACGGCGACGCGATGCCGCTACCTGACGCAACGGTGGACGCGGACGCCGAGGCGCTGCCCGACTGCGGTCCTGGCTGTCGCCTTGCGCTGAAGCGTCCAGTTCGTCACGCGGCTTGGGGCCATGGCTTCAGCACCACGTGGGTAGCGGACACCAATCAGTACGAGGTTTCGTTCGCGCAGGTGGGGTCCGACGACACCTTCACGGTCCCGCACGAGTCGGCGTTCGCCCGGGTCAACGGAGACCACGTCTCCTATATTGGTTTCGACGCGTGGCCCCAAGGTGAGATCGCCGTCATCGACGCCACGAACAAGACTCGGCAGGTCTACTATTCGTTTCCCGATTCGCGGGATCATGGCTTTACGGGCACCTTCATCACGGACAAGAACGTGCTTTGGACCACGAGCGCAGGCTTGTTCAAAGCCGATCTCAAGTCGAAGGCGGTCAGTCACCTAAGCAACGACCGCCTCGACTGCCGCGAAGGCTGCACCGCCGATGGCGCGATCTACTGCGTGAATACCAACACCGGCCTTGTCGATCGCATTGACGAGGAGACCGGCGAGCTCACGCACATCGACAACGGCGGGGCGCTACAAGTCGAAGGCGCCTGCTCTCCTGACCGGAAGAAGATCGTTTGGGTGGACCACCGGGGCCCAGGCCAAGCATCGAGCTACGACGGTTTCCGTGGAGAAGCCGAGATCTACCTGCACGACATCCCCTCCGGGACGACGAAGCGCGTGACGTTCGACTCCCCGGACAAAGGCATCGCGAAGACGTTCGCGGCGGTGGGTACTGACTGGGTCGTATGGCACGAGCCCTGCGGGAGCTGCGCCAAGACCTTTGGGCAGGCTGGCGAACTCTACTACGCCGCGACCCGCCTGGTACGGATGGACCTGAACACCAATCAGCGCTGCCACCTGGATGACTTCCATGTGGGCGACTATTCATCGCTCCACGGCCACCATCTGTACGGCTACTGGAACGACGGCAAGAACAAGTACCTGGTCGACGTCGACCTCGACGACCCGGGCCTCAACTGGGTGTGCGACTAGCCTAGTCAGTAAACCAGACTACAACGGATTCCGTTTCCCCCTCGTTGCCCAATCCACCGTCACTTCGCGCCCTCTCCCGTCGCGTCTCGTCGCATCCCTCACCCCCAACCAACTCACTCGCTTGTCACGTAACCCTGCGAGATGACCTAGTTTCTGGTGTGTCTTCGGATGGTTAGCGAGTGAGCTGATTCTTTGCGGAAATAACGGATTCTCGGATTTGAAAACCGCCGCGGTGTGGTGCAGAGCAGCCGCAGGGTTCGATGGCTCGAAGCGAGCCTCCGACGATGCATCGCGGGTCGCGGTGGCATACATCGGGAAGAAGGCGCTGACCCTGGTTCGGCCGTTCGCCGGGACGCTGATAGCCCCCGAAGCCTCGGTGCTACTGGCAAACTGGGAGCCCAGTGCGTTCCGAGGCGCCTTCTATGCCCAGGAACTCAGCGTGTTGCCTGGAACCGAGCTGAGCTTCGTTCCGTTTCGTGGGAGGATCCTGCAATGAGGGGCGGTCAGGTCGTTGGATGGTGGAGCGGAGTGCTGCTCTTGGGATGCATTGCTTGCTCGGGCTGCGATTCGAGCTTGTCGAGTACTCAGCCCGATGCTTCCGCCGGGACTGGTGGCGCCGGAGGCGCCATCAGCGACGCCTCAACGGAAGCCGATGCTCCCGACTATGGCGACGCCATGCCGTTGCCTGACGCAACCGTGGACGCGGACGCGGAAGCGCTGCCTGACTGCGGCCCAGGTTGTCGCATCGCGCTCAAGCGACCCGTGGTGCATGCAGCATGGGGGCACGGCTTCAGTGAGAGCTGGGTGGCCGATACGAATCAGCACGAACTGTCGTTCGCCCAAGTTGGTTCGGACAAGACGTACTTGATGCCCCATGAGTCGGCGTTCGCGCGGGTCGATGGCGACCACATCGCTTATCTCGCGTTCGACCCCTGGCCGAAGGTTGAGATTGCGGTGATCGATGCCACCAACAAGACGCGCCGCGTGTATCAAGCGTTTCCGGACGCCAACGACCTGGGGTTTTCTGGAACTTTCCTGACGGAAAAGAACGTGGTCTGGTCTGTACAAGATGGCCTGTTCAAGGCCGACCTGGAGACTGGGGCGGTCAGTCAGTTGAGGGACACGCCCCTCGACTGCCGCGAAGGCTGTACCGCGAACGGAGCCATCTACTGCGTCAACAACAATACCGGGCGCGTTGATCAGATCGATGAAGAGACGGGTGAACTGACGCACCTGGATGATGGTGGCGCGCTGCAAGTGGAGGGTGCGTGCTCCCCCGACCGAAAGAAGATCGTGTGGGTCGATCACCGTGCCCCAGGGCAAGCGTCGAGCTACTTGGGCTTCCGTGGCGCCGGAGAGATCTACCTTCACGATATCCCAACGCGCACCACCCGGCGGCTCACCTTCGATTCACCGGACAACGGTGTGCCAAAGACGTTTGCAGCGGTCGGGACGGATTGGGTCGTGTGGCTAGAGCCGTGCGCGACTTGCGACCGCA
>JAUILJ010000758.1 GCA_030433055.1 Polyangia bacterium | reverse complement strand
GGTCGGGACCCCAGGTCACCTTCCTCGAGCGCTCCGGCTGCAAGTACTACACGGTGACCTGGGGTCCCGACCCTTCCGACAACACCAAATGCATTCCCAACAACAGCGGCGGCAACACCGGCCAGAGCGGTCGGTTTCCCGCGCGCGATGGGGTGAACGCGGGCTTCGGAGACGGTGGCTTCTACACCTCCAGCATCCGCTCGGTTTGGGATGCCGTGCGCGGCAGCGCCACGAGCTGTCGCACTCGCGCCGCAGGAATGAGCGTCCAAGACGCGACCCTCACCAGCGGCCCCTCGGGGATTGACGTCAGCTCTCCGGTGTACAGTGACGGTTCCCGGCCTGCGACTCACAACTCCGTGTATGAGGTGCTTCGAACGAATCCGGGCGGAAGCGTGCGGAGCGTGCAGAAGTGCAGCCATGTCGACACGAGCGCCGACCCCAGCGGGACCACGTACGAGGTGCGAGCGTGCGATCACGTCGGCGCCTGCTCCTCGCCGCTCAGCTACCAGAAGCCGTAGCTGGCCAAGGGGGCTCGCTAGGGCAAGCGAGGGGCCCCTTCAAGCAGGCTGCTGAAAGGCTTGCTGATCCGCGCGGAGTACGCCCCTACGCTCTCGCAAGACTAGAAGCGAACCAGCGTCTCGATCGTTTGGTACTCTGGATCCCGCACGGGGTCTTTGTTGGGATCTCGCAAGAGGAAGTAGCCGCCCACCACCGCGCCGGTGACGACTACACCCGCCGCGATCCACGGCCAAGGGCCCGCGAAGCGGAATCCGCTCTCGGAAACCATTTCCACGCGGTATCGAGTTCCGGGGCGAACGGTGACGGTGGAGTCACGGTCGCCTGCGTCAGAGCGGAGACGGAGGGTGTAGCTCCCCGGCTCCACCCGGCGCACCACTCGACCCGTTCCCCAGCCGACCCCGACGATTTCGACCCGAGCTTCGCGTTCTTTTGCGACGACCTCGAGCGTCGCCAGGCGCGCTTCTGGCGACAGCTCGAGCCGCAGCGTGATGCGCTGGCGGCTGCCCGGGGCTAGCGTCAACTTGCGCTCCGCGGGGAGGTACGACTTGGCCGCCGCGCTGACCACGTGCGCGCCGGGATTTACCTCCAGGCTCAGCGCGCGCCCGGAGTAGTCGTGGCGCTCCCCATCGACGCTCACCTGCGCGCGCTCTGCACCGCTGAGCGTCACCACTAGCCTCGAGACGCTCGCTGCGACCTCTTTGCGGAGGCGCCTCGCCTCGGGCAGCATCGCCTGGGGTGGCGCGCCATACTTCTTCGCGATCAACTCGTCGAGCACGTCGCGCGCCTCTCTCGGTTGCCCCATGCCACGCAGTGCGACCGCCAGGTTGAACGCCGCGCTTGGCTTCGGGACGAGCTCGAGAGATCGGCGGAAGTGCCCTGCAGCCTCGCTGAAACGGCCGACCTCCGCCGCCGCCTTGCCCTGGTCGAACGATTCCCGGGCTGCTGCGTTCGGCGTGGCCTTGTCGGCCGCGAACCCCGGGGCCGGAGCGCCAACGGACATGGCGACCAAGAGAGCGATGGCGCGCCGCCGGGACGATCGCAGGCGAGCGCTCAATAGTCCTCCCATAGTGGCAAACCCTTCTTGCTCACTGGTTTCCGTGTGGGAATTTTTGTCGGGGGTGAGGGGGCGCTCGGCGACGCCGCGGGCGCCGCACTGGCGACCGGAGGTTGCGCGGCGCTCGGTTCACTCGCCGTGCGCGTGCTGGCGGCCGGTACACTGGCGGACGGCGCTGCGGCCGCTGGGCTGGCGACTGCTGGCGTGGCCTCTTGGGTGTCCCCTGGCGATGCAGCCGCGGGCGGGCTTTGACGCAGAACCAGTGCGTCTAACCCCCACCACAGAGCCAACCCAGAACCCGCGACGGCCGCCGCGACGACGACCCAGCGTGTGCGGCGCGCTGCACTGGCTCGAGGTTCGATGGGGAGGACAGTGGGCGTGGGCTCGCTGTGGGGAGCGCGAACCGAGGCCAGTGTGGCGGTCTCGCGAAAGCGCTGGAGTGTGTGCCTCAGGGCCGCGTGTTCCGAGGCGAAGAGTGACTCGACGTAGTCGCCAACCTCGACTCCGCCTTCCGCCGGAGCGCACACGCGCAGCGCTTCCTCGAGGCGACGAGCTACTTCGCGCGCGCTCGCGGGTCGAAGCTCCCGCTTCTTGGCCAGGAGCTCGAACAACAGCTCGTCGACCTCCGGAGGGACATCGTCGCGATAGCTCTGAATGTCCGGAGGCGGTTCCGTGAGGATTCTTCTCGCGATCTCGTTTACCTCACCCCCTGCGTAGAGGCGGGAACCGGCGAGCATCTCGAATAGCGTGACTCCCAAGGCGAAGAGATCGGCGCGCCTGTCGGGATCTTCGAAGCGCAGCTGCTCTGGCGAGAGGTAGCCGATCTTGCCTTTGAGGATGCCGGTCGAGGTGCGCGTCTCTCGCCCGACGGCCTTTGCGATACCGAAGTCCGTCACCCTCGCTACGCCGTCGTAGCCCACCAGGATGTTCTGGGGAGAGACGTCCCGGTGTACGAGCTGCAGGCTGTGCCCCTCGGCGTCCTTGAGCTCGTGGGCAGCATGGAGCCCTTCGGCTGCCTGGATCACGATGCTCAGCGCGACCTCGAGGGGTAGCCGCGCCGCTCCTGCCGTCCGGACGAGCTGGGCGACGGAGACGCCTTCCACGAACTCCATCAACAGATACGGACCTTCATCGTCTTCGGCGACGTCGAGGACGCTGACGACGTTTGGGTGTCGGATCAGACCCGCGATGCGAGCTTCGTCAAGCAGCATCGAGACCACACCGGGATCCTCGGCGTACTCTCCCCGCAGGCGCTTGATGGCGAACAGGCGCTCGAACGCGTTTGCGCCCACGTCGACGCTACGCATCGCGAGATCGACTTTGCCCATGCCACCCTCGGCGAGGCTGCAGACGACCTGGTACCTGCCACCAGTGCTTTCCACGTCAGAAGACAACGGTGCGTCCAGTATACTGGCTCTGGTGCATGACGCCGACGAGATGTTACCCCGACGAACGCTGCGTTGCAGAGGGGAGTTGGCGCATGGGAATAGCGCGAACGTTGCGAGCACGTTGGAGCGCCTGGTCGCAGCGGGTGATGCAGGTTTGCCATGGCGGCTCTGGCTCGACGCAGAGCTTGCGCTGTTTTCGCCCCGGGTGGGGGCGCCGCCGGATCTCGAGGCGCTGCGCAGGCTCGCTCACGAGTGCGAGCCGGGGAGCGCCGCTGCGGAGGCGTGCACACGTGCCTGCTGGAGCGGTCAACGCTGGGCGTTCCTGGCGTTCGACGCTGAGCGCATGAAGCTGCTCGGCGGGATGGCCAGCGAGCTACCCCAGCGCTCGAGCACGGAAACGCGTCTCTTCGGTCAGCTTTGCCAGGCTTGGTGTGCGTTGATGGGCGGGGACGCGGTGGGGTGCACGACGACGGCGGAGTGTGTCGGACGCGCCGCGAGCGAGGAGCGCTTCGCCGAGCTGGTGGTGGAGAGTCGCGCGCTGTGCGCGCTCGCGGCGCTGGATGCTGGGGACGCGCCCCGAGCGCTCGAGCTCGCGCGGCGCGCGTCGTTGATGGCTCGCGTGGAGTCGCTTCCGCAGCCGGAGTTCCTGGCTCACCTGGTCTTGGCCAGGGCGCGGCGCTTCGCGCGCCAACCCCACCTGAGCCTGCGCATCATCCGCGCGCTGCGCGACGTCGTCCCTCGGCCCTGGCGCGGTTGGCTCGACTGGGAATGGTTGATGGCGGGAGGAGAGCCTGGTTCCGTGCAGGAACGGGAAGCCGCCCCGCTCGTGGCGCTGGAGCGAGTGCTGTGGAGCGGGTTGCGCTCCTCGCAGCAGGTGCAGGCGCTGGGCGAACACACAGCGAAAGCTCCAAGGCCCTTCGCGCGTGACGCCGGGGTGCTAGCTGCCTGTCTCTCCCCCGAGAGGGCGGCGCCCGTGGCAGCCGCAAGGGAATGGAAGGCTGGAGTCACGGACATGATCCCGGAGGAACTGCACGGGGTCGCGTTTCGCACTGAGCTGGATGGCGGTGCTGGGCCCGTAGCGCGAGTCCTGACGCAGCCCGGTGAGCGCGGGGTGCGCGTCCTGGCGCAGTCTGCGCCCGACATCGAAACACCGGCCCTCGACACCCACGCGCAGCGCCGCGTGGAGACGTTACTGAGCGTGCTCGGCCTGGCTGGTCCTGATGGCCTGTCCGAGGCGGAGTGCTTCCAGCGCACCTACGGCTTTGGCTACGTGGCAGAGCTGCACGCTGGGAGCTTCGAAGTGCTCTTGCATCGCACTCGGACCACGCTGGGCGACTGCGGGCGGATCGAACGCGAGGAGCAGACGCTCGTTGACGGAGCTCAAGCGCGTTGGATGCGCTTGTTGCTCACGCGTCCACTGGTCGTCGTTGA
>JAUILJ010000757.1 GCA_030433055.1 Polyangia bacterium | reverse complement strand
TGCCGGGTTCATACCCACGCACGCCGCACCAACCCGAGAACGGAAACGATTTGCATTGAAAGTATCGGCTCTGATTGGTCACGACGTCTCCGGCACCGTAGGTCGTTCCCGCACGGAATTGTTCAGCGGCGCAACCCGAGCCACCGCCGGCGTTGCCGCTTCCGGCGGCGCTGCCGCTTCCGCCACTACTGCCGCTTCCGCCGCTACTGCCGCTTCCGCCGGTGCCACTAGATCCGCCTGCTCCGCCCGAGGTGGTGGAGCCGCTACACGACTCACCGTTCAACCAGAACTCCCCAGGCGAGTCGTTGACCCCCGCGAAGGAGCCGGTGAAGCCAAAGCTCTTCGACTCCCCTGCCCCCACATGTCCGTTCCAGCTGACGTTCTCGGCGCTGACGGAGCTACCAGACTGGGACAGGTGAGCATTCCAGTCGCTGGTCACCTGCTGCCCGCTGGGAAAGTCCCACTCGAGAACCCAGCCCGACTTTGCGCTCCCCTTGTTGGTGACCGCGACGTTGGCCACGAAGCCCCCGCCCCACTGGCTGCTCACCTCGTACTCGACCTTGCAGGCGGCGCTCTCGATCACCACTGGGTGGGTTGATTGACCCACCGGTTCGCCATCGGAACACCCGAGGGGCAACAGAGAAGCCAACAGCAGGCTCACGAAACGACGACTCGCTACGACGTTGTGCATCACACGACCTCCGCCGTCCAAGCTAGCGAGCCAGCTGGATGGCACCTGTGCGAAACGGCTCAGAGCGGGGGTCCAAAGCTGGGGCGATCGGCTGCGGCACTTCCGCTAGGATCCACGGGATCCGAGCCAATACGCCTCGCCGAGTCGATCATGGACCGAAAATCACCAATCCATGGTGCTTTCGCGGCTCACGCCAAACAACCGAGGGCTTCGACGCGATATGGTGCTTTCGCGCCTCACACCAAGCGGCCGGGGCTCCGACACGATAGCGCGCCCCAGCGTCTCGAAGCCGAGCTAGCGCAGGCGAGCCTGGGCTTCGCGGTTACTGGGCTGCACTTCGAGCGCCTTGTTGTACGCGTCCTTGGCCGCCGCCTTGTCGCCTAGCTCCGACTGGATGTCGCCGAGCAACACCCAGTAGCTGCCGCTCTTCGGCCGTTGAGCCACCACCCGCTTGGCCCAAGACAGCGCCTCCTTCTTGCGGTCCCAGCGCACCAGCACGCGAGCCAGGCCCACCGCTGCGTCGACGCGGCGAGGAGAGAGCACCACGGCGCGCCGATACAGCCGTTCGGCGCGCGGATAGTTGCGTTGACGGAAGGACTGATCAGCCTTGGTCTGGTTGATGTGCGCCAAGCTCTCGATCTGAGCCGGATCGTCCGGCTCCACGTTCGCTGCCTTCAACCACTCGGTCTTGGCGTCGGCGTAGCGCCCAGACAAGGCCAGCGCATCCCCGAGGAGCTGCCGGGTGTCATCAACGTCCTCTGAGATTGCTTGCTTCAGGTACTGGGCGGCCTGCTCGCCATCCCCCAGCATCATCAGCACCAGGCCCAGCCCGCTCATCGCACGCGTTTCCTCGGGGGAAAAAACCAGGGCCTGGCAGTAGGCGCGCTGGGCGCGCACGAGATCACCTGCGATGATCATGCGCTTGCCACGCTCGATCTCCCGCAGCGCCGCACCTCTTCCGCCTGCCTCTGGATCTTCGGCGGCGAGCGCCTGCTTGCACGTCTTCGCCTTGTGCTGAATCGGCGGGGGAAGGCTGGCGATGTCCCCTGCAGCGGGTCCGGGGGGCGAAGGCTCGGCCCCCTTCTCCTCCGCCGTGGGAGCGGGGGCCTCATTCACTGGCTCCGCCGTGGGCTGCGCTGCCGCCGTGGGCTGCGCTGCCGCCGTGGGTTGAGGAGCTGCCTGCGCGGCGGTCGCCGCTGGTTGCTTCGCTGGAGTTGCGGCGGGCTGGGCGGGTTCTACGGCGCTCGCCGGCTCTTCCCTCTGCAGAGGCACGCTCGCGACGGCCTTGGGCTCTGGCTTGCTCGAGCCGCCCGCGATCACCGCCACGAGGATCAGCAGACACATGGCGCCCACGCCCGCACCAACGCCGATCATCAGCTTCTGGCGCCTGGTGAGCCCGGGACGTGGGGGTGGGCGAAGGCTGGTGGGGCCCTGGACCGTATCCGAGCCATCACTCAAATTCGGTAGCGGCAGATTGGGAGACGGAAGACTCGCCGCCCCCGGCAGCGCGGGTGCCGCCAACGCGGCCGGGGTTGCCCCAGGGAAACTTCCCTGATCCGTGGGCGCGATGAGCTGGGTGCTGTTCAGCCCGGCAGGTTGCGTCCCAATGCGGGGCAGCGCCGGGGGCAAGTCGCTGGGTGGCGGAGCGGGTATCGACTCCGGGATGGGAGGCTCTTCAGACTCCGCCAGGCCTAGCGCCACGTCCACAGTGGACATCAAGTTCGTGGCATTGCTCGCGCGCCCGGGCTCCACATGAATGCGGCCGGAGCCGAGGTTCAACAACGCGGCAAGCGCCTGGGGCCCTTCGAGGCGAGCCCCCGCCTGCGTGAAGCCTACGGCCCCAGCGACCAGGCCCTGGGCGATCGAAACCTGAACGTAGTACCTTGGATTCCGCACGGTAACACGCAACGCGTGTTCGGTGGTCAGCGCGCGCACGAGCCGAGCGGGCCCCAGCGCCTCCAGCCGAGTGTCGAACGCTTCCTGGCTCTGCAGTCGCGCCGCGATCAGGCGTTCGGGCTCGGCCAGGCCAGCGAGGCGGTTGAGCAAGACGGACGTGTTGGGCACGCCTCGCTCCTCGGACCACAGCTCGTCCCAGTGGACGACCAGCAGCGATGCCCAACGCAGCCTGCGGTGGTCCCGCATCATCTTGACGAGGTGATATCCGGCTCCCTGGAGCTGGTGGTCACCGATCACCAGCACCATCGGGTCGAGTTGCCGCAGCCGCCCAAAGTGTGCAGCCGATGGCTCGAGGTCGGTCACGACCACCTGAGCGCCGCGAGCTCGCAGCTCCTGCGCCACCGCGTCGGCGCGCGCCGAGTCGTCGTCAGCCAGGATCACTCTGAGCCCGGTGACATCTGCTCCTGGGAGCTCATCCTCGAGATCTGCGGCGAGCAACTCGACGGTACCCATCGCCCGCTCGTCGAACTCGTAGAGCAGCGGCTCTGCGACTTCGATCTGGTTTCGCACACGCGTCACGAACTCGTCGATCAGCGTCGCCAGGGGGCGCCCGCGCCCCAGCACCAGACGCACGCCTTCCCGCTCACCCTCCTGCTTCACGGAGAGGATTCCGCTGCGCAGCTCGTGAGCGAGGGTGTCGACCAGCTCGTTCAAGGTCGCCTCGCCCACTCGACCGAGCGCGTCGCCACGCTCGGGGATCTCACGCACCAACTCGGAGATTCGCTCGGCGAGCGTGCTCACGCTGGCGCTCTTGGGGATCACCGCTGCGGCGCCGTGACGGAACGCAGCCAGGCGGGCGCCCAGGTGTGGATCGTCGGTCACCAGAGCCACCGGGACCACCGAGCTGAGCGGCGACGAGGCCAATTCATCGAGCAGCGCTCGTGTCTCCGCTCGGCCTCCGTCACCCATCAGCACGACCAGATCGGGGGCGGCGACCGTGACGGCCGGAACCACCGTACCAGGTTCTGCGATCTCCACGAACACGGACTGACGACCCAGCGCCTCCATCAGCGCTTCTCGCAGTTCATCGCTGAAACCGACGAGCAGCACGGCGGGCTCAGCAGTTCCGTCGGGAACCGAAGGCACCTTGCGACGAGCTCCTGATTTCTCCCGTGCTAGGGTCTGCAGATCGACTCGCCGCGTGGGGGCCTCGTCATCGAACGCGTCGGGGTCGTCTGCTGCGGGGCGAGGCTCGTCCCCCATCGGGGGCAGCTTCAGCTCGAGCCCCTTTGGCCTGGGGGCTGGCGCAGCCGCACCCGCAGGGATGATGGGTGTGGGGCGTACCGCGGCGATCGGCAGCGGCTTGACGTGAGTCGGCTCGTCATCGGCGATGGCGAGGTCCGCGGGCGGAGAAATGGTCTCCGCCTCGTTGGCATCGTAGTCGTCGGCGGTGTCGGCGGCTTGCGGCAGCGATGGAGCGGCTTGCGGCAGCGATGGGGCGGCTGGCGGCGCCGCAGCCGGCGTCACGACGGCAGCTGGCTTCATCGGCCCTGCGACGGCGGTAGACGCTGGATTGGGAAGCACCAGCGTGCGATCGAATGCCTTCGAGCTGGGGGCCGGCATCGCAGCCGTCTTGCCAAGGTCCCTGGGAGGAGGGATGACCGCGGTCCTACCGAGATCTTGCTTCCCGTGGGCCTCGGGCTCGCCGCCCGAGGGTCGATTCCGTGGGGGAATGAGATTCGGCGAAACCCGAGCCGGCGGTGGCGGTCGTTTTGGAGGTGTCGCCACGGGAATCACCTCGGCCTCTTCGGGCTCGGGGC
>JAUILJ010000756.1 GCA_030433055.1 Polyangia bacterium | reverse complement strand
CATCTACATCTATCCGGACGGAACCGTGAACAGCGACGGTAAGCACTTCTGGAACGCCACGGATGCCTGCTGTGACTTCGGCAACTCCGGCGTGGACGACGTGGGCTACATCGCTGGTCTGATCGAGGAAGCGAAGCAGCGCTACAACATCGATGACAAGCGCGTCTACGTGATGGGGCACTCGAACGGCGGCTTCATGTCGCACCGCTTCGGATGTGACCGCGCGGATCTCGTTGCAGGCATCGCGAGTCTCGCCGGAGACGTGTGGAACGACGAGGCGAAGTGCACGCCAAGCAGCCCGATCAACGTCTTGCAGATGCACGGCACGATGGATGAAACAATCGCCTACGCCGCGGGCGGTGGGATGCCGGGAGCCGAGGGTAGCGTGGCAACCTGGGCAGCAAAGAACGGCTGCTCCGGTGCGCTGACACCGTTCGGCGAGGCCGTGGACTACGAGGACGGCGTGGCTGGCTCCGAGACGGACAAGCTGCAGTACTCTGGCTGCCCAGACGGAGGCGCCGTCGAGCTGTGGAAGATGAACGGTGTGGGGCACATCCCGAATTTCACCGACGACTACCGACGCTCACTGGTGGAGTGGCTGCTCGCTCACCCCAAGCCCTGATCAGACCAGACCTTCAGCGCCCGCTGATCTCGCAGGAGTCACCAGGTGATCCCGGCGAGGCGAAGGTAGCCTCGGCCTTCACGCTGATCCGCGAAGAACAGCGTGGCACCCTGCAGGGCTGGCGCGGCGGTCTGCTCGCTCGGCCCCTCGAGGCGTGCCAGGCGCCGCACTTTCACGATCGCCGTTGGGGGCCGCACGGTGAAGCCGTAGAGCTCCGATGCTGCGCCGCGGGCCGCACTCACCACACCATGACAGAGCGCTCCATCGCACTGCAGGCTGAGCGACGTCGGGCGCGCTGCGTCGGGGAGCTCAATTGCCAGCGGATCGCGCGCCGGTGCGCCGGAATCGGTGAGAACGGCGACACGGACCCCAGCCTCTGCCCCATCCTCGAGCCAGGCCACGACCGGCTTGTCGCCAGCGAGCGCCACCGCGGGGGAGTGAGAGTGGCCCTTGGTCTTGACCAAGGCGCGCTGGCCCGGGAACGGCTCGGCTGTCGCGCTCTTCAAGCTGGCGACGAAGATGTCCGCAACCCCCGCAGCCGCGGCGTCTCGCGCCTCCGACCAGATCAACCAGGTCTTCTCTCCGCGAGGTAATACCCGCACATCCGTCGCGGCGCCGGTCGCAGAAGTCACACGCCGGTCCGGCCCAATGCGCTGCAGCCCTTTGCCGATTCGGGCGGCGTACACCTCGGGGTCCCCATGGCGCTCATCGACCCACCCGACGATCCAGCCTCCAGCGCCAAGCGCCGAGTCCGGCACGTAGCCCGCGCCGAGGTCACTCACCTCACCCGGCGCGCGGGTCAGCATCTGCTGCCGCGTTTTCTTGCCCCCCGCCCCCAGGAGCGTGACGAATACTTGGGGCACCTTGTTGTCGAGCGCGCTCCACACCAGCAACGCGTCCTTCCCTTTGGGGTCACCGGCGCTGAGCGCAGCGCCTCCCAGAGACCGCGCGCGGTACGAGATGGTCTCGACGCTACCAAGCGTTCCATCCGCAGCGACGTCGCGCACTTTGAGCTGCGCGCGCACCGGGTCGAAGCGCCCATCCGGCGCTGGCGTTTTGCGACGCGTGTAGGGTGTCGTCGGGTCGAAGAACGTCAGCCACGCCACCAGAGAGCCCGACCCCTGCTTCACCACGGAAACATCACTCAACGGGTCGCCCACAGCCAGCGCCTGGTTGGTGTCCAAGCGTGGTGGTGACTCCGGCGTCCAGGTCTCCGCAGCGGCACGATACGCCGTCTCCGTCGGGGCAAGCTCAACGGAGAACAACTGCGCCGGGTTCCGGTTGTCCGCAGCTAGGGCGAAGCAGCTCTCCCGTGGGCACGACAGCCCCCAGGCCAGGTTGATGCCCTTGGGTAGCTCGTTCGTACGCAGCGGCTCGCTAGCCACGACCTCTAGCTTGCGGTCCAGTCGCACGAAGGTCGGCAACAGATCCGCGTCTTCGCACGACTCCATTTCCTCGGGGCAATTTTCGGCAAGAGTGAGCGCCGCAAGCCCACTCGTCGTGGCCACCATTTCGGGGACGGTGTCCGGGCCGACCACCCTGAGCTTCGCTCGCTTGTCAGTCTTGAGTTCGCTGGTCAGGCTCGCGATCTCGAGCCAACGGTCGCGTTCGCTGGTCAGGCCGGGTGTCTCCCAGACAGCGTAGGCTTGCCCCAAACCTCGAGCAGGCGCGAGCAAGTCCACCAGCGCCTGCTCCCCCGCACCGGGCAGGTTCGACGCGGGTGCAACCAGGAGCTTGCCCTGAGCATCCACCAGCGCGAGCTGTACCCGCGCTTCGAGGTTCTTGCTGTCGGACCAACCCACGACCAGGCCGCTGGAGCTCACCGCGAGATCGAGATCCAGCTGGGCGCTAGCAGTGCCACTGACCTGCAGCGGCTTGTCCTTCAGTGCGCCCTGTTCATCGAGGAACGCGAGCATCACTGGGCCGTTGCTTCCCGCCGCGCTGCCTGCCTCGACCCACGCGACAGCTGCCCCACCGCCGAACGGCACTGCCTGCCACGCACGCGCCGCCTTCGTGAACGGCTTTACTTTCCCCGCGGCATCGGACACGTCGGCTGCCCACAGCTCAGCCTGCCCCTCACCCCGGACTGCCCACATGGCCAGCACGCCGTGCTTCGTCGGGACGGCAGAGAGCCAGATGACTGCAGCAGACGCCCGTGTCAGCGCCATGGGGCCGCTCGCCAGCTCGCCCTTGGGCCCCACTGCCAGCATACCGATGGTCTCTTCGGCGGCGCTCTTCTCCGAGTAGAGCATCGCGAAGCCGTTGGCCTTCAGCGGTCCCCCGCCCTTGACATCGCCGACCGCCCTGACCGTCGCCAACCCGATCTCGCTCGTCGCGTCCGCCAGCTCGTGAACGTCGCCCTGGGGTTGTCCGCGGGGATCAAGCGCTTGACTGAACCACGCGGTGCCGCCCTTCTTGCTAGCGGCCCAAATCGCCATGCTGCCCTTGGAGCTCGAGCCGATGTACGGCCCCATCGTGCCGCTAGGTACCTTCGCGAAGACGTGCGACCGCAGGCCCTTCACCTCGACCCCGGCGCCGGTGTCATCCTTGGACATGGCCCCCTTGGGCCGCCGAGGCAGCTCCGTGTGCTCCTGATTGCCTGCGGCGCAGCCCACGACGGAGATCAGGGCGAGGGCGGACAGCCGAGTATTGAAGCGCTGGCTCTTCACGCCGCGCACCGTAGAAGCCCGCCGTGCCCCGCGCAACGAGAAGGCGGAATCCTGCGTCGTCGGGGCGCGTTAGCGTAGGATGCCCCCGTGACTCTCGCGCAGCGTCTCATGCTGGCCATTGCCGTGCTCACCATAGCGGTGACTGCGGCGGTGGGACTCGGTGTCCGCGAAGCGTGGCGCAGCACCGAAGAGGAGCGCTTCCGCGAGCAGTTCAAGGAGGCAGTCTCCCGCCTGAACGAGCAACTGGGCAGCGACATCACTGGCCTCCCCGAGCTGGTGGAGCCAATCTGCCGCCACGACCCGACGCTGGACAGTACGCTGATCGACTTGTCGACCGGCCGCCTCGACTCAGGACGGCGCCTGGCAGCGAGCCTCCGTGTGCCGGACATGCGCAAGGCGCTGCGCGTCGATGAGCTGGTGCTCATCACGAGCGAAGGAGAGATCCTCGGCGCGGTCCACCCGAACCTGGTGGTTGGCGCGACCGACAGGAAGCTCGCTTCTCGCATCGCAAAGCCCAGCCAGGCTGCCGGGGTCCGCGGTGGCAAAGGAGAGCCACTGGCCGTCGAGGCCCACTGCACGCGGCGTCTAGGCAAGGTCTGGATCGGAATCTACGCCGCGCGCCACCTCGATCGTCTCCTGGAGGAGGTCGGGAGGGCTCACGGAGTTCAACTCCGCGTGGCAACGAGTTCGAAGGTCCCCAAAGATCTGATGGTCGAGCGGCTACAGGTGGAGGAGCTCGGCGGGCTCACCGTGATCGCCACGAAGTCCCGAGTACCACTGGCCGAGGCGCTCAAACACCTCGACGGCACGATCCTCGCGATCGGCGGTGTCACGCTCGGGATCGCTTTGCTGCTCTCGATGCTCATGGCGCGCGGCCTCGCTCGACCCATCGCGGACCTCTCGGAGCAAGCGCGGGCCGTGGTCGTGGGTAACCCACAGCCCGTACAGGGGCGCGGTGGCCGTGAGCTGCGCGAGCTAGCCGAGTCGTTCAACAAGGCAATCCTTGACCTGGCCGCGCTGCGCAAGCGCCTGGCGGCGACGGAACGAATTGCCGCACGGAGAGAAATCGCACGCCAGGTCGCGCACGAGATCAAAAACCCCCTGGCTCCGATCCGC
>JAUILJ010000755.1 GCA_030433055.1 Polyangia bacterium | reverse complement strand
GAGGACTGCTGCCGCCGAGGTGGCAGCACCAAGTGCTGTTGAATGATGCGGTGATTGAGCCGCGCTGTCGTTGAACGGACAGCCAGGGTGGATGGGGGTGAGGCGCGCTGATGCCGTGCCGCGATCCACTCACAGAGGCGCCGAGCGCCTCTTCTTTTCGCGTTCTATTTCGAGTTTTTTGGAAGTTGATTCAACCTCACAACGAAGGAGCAGCCATGCAAATCCTCAAGCCACACGTGTCACTCAACGTCTCGAACATCGACGCCTCCGTCGCCTTCTATGAGCGCGCATTCGGTGTTTCCGCAAGCAAGCGCCGCGAGGGCTACGCGAAGTTCGACCTCCAGGAGCCGTCTCTGAACCTCACCATGGTCCAAGCGCCGCGCACCGGCTTGAACGCCAGCCACTTTGGTGTACAGGTGGCTTCCACGGAGGATGTGCTAGCTGCCAAGGCGCGCTTCGAAGCTGCAGGGCTCAGCACCCGCAGCGAGGAGAACACGTCGTGTTGCTACGCGGTTCAAGACAAGGTCTGGGTGGAAGATCCCGACGGCAACGCCTGGGAGGTGTTCGTGGTCAAGGCAGACACCGAGAGCTTCTCGGATACCCCCGACGCGCCCGCCGCCAATAGCTCCAGGTCCTGCTGCAAGTCATGACCCATCCGCCTGGCGGAGTGCTCGGCAAGCTCTCGTTCCTCGACCGCTATCTCACGCTGTGGATCTTCCTGGCGATGGGGCTCGGCATCGCGCTTGGCTACCTCGCGCCCGGCTTCAACTCGGCGTTGAACCAGCTGAGCGTTGGAACGACGTCGATCCCCATCGCGGTCGGGCTCATCCTCATGATGTACCCGCCGCTGGCGAAGGTGCGCTACGAGGAGCTTGGTCGAGTCTTCAAGAACAAGCGAGTGCTCGCGCTCTCGCTGGTGCAAAACTGGGTGGTCGGTCCGATCCTGATGTTCGGCCTGGCGGTGCTCTTCTTGAGGGACAAGCCCGAGTACATGTTGGGCCTGATTCTGATCGGCCTCGCTCGTTGCATCGCGATGGTGATCGTGTGGAACGATCTGGCGAAGGGCGACCGCGAGTACTGCGCTGGCCTGGTCGCGTTCAACTCGATCTTTCAGGTGCTGTTCTTCTCGGTCTACGCCTACTTCTTCGCCACGCTGCTCCCCAGCTGGCTCGGCCTGAAGGGCGCGATCGTGAACATCACGATCCTCGAGATCGCTCGGAGCGTCGCTATCTACCTCGGGGTGCCGTTCCTGGCGGGCTTCCTCACGCGCAAGCTCCTGGTGAAGGCGAAGGGGCGAGACTGGTACGAAGGTCACTTCGTGCCACGCATAGGGCCGCTCACGCTGGTGTCACTGCTGTTCACCATCGTCGTGATGTTCTCACTCAAGGGCGAAGCCATCGTGCAGCTGCCTCTCGACGTCGTGCGCATCGCGGTTCCGCTGCTCATCTACTTCTTGGTGATGTTCGCGATTTCGCTCGTGATGAGCCGGAGAGTCGGGGCCAGCTACGAGCAGTCGGCGACGCTCTCGTTCACTGCGGCCTCCAACAACTTCGAACTGGCCATCGCAGTCGCCATCGCGAGCTTCGGCATCCACAGTGGCGCGGCTTTTGCTGCGGTGATTGGGCCATTGGTGGAGGTACCGGTGCTCATCGGCCTGGTCAGCGTGGCTTTGTGGGCCAGGCGTTTCTTCCCGCAGCCAGCTGTGGTGCAATCAAGCAGCACGAGCGAGGGGGGCCCGCTCGAACCGAAAGATGCGAGCGTATGACCACTTCCAAGATCCTGTTCCTGTGTGTGGCGAATTCCGCGCGGAGCCAAATGGCGGAGGGGCTCGCGCGGCAGCTGCTGCGAGGGCGCTACACGGTGCTCAGCGCGGGCAGCGCTCCCTCCCGGGTGAACCCGTACGCCATCGAGGTGATGGGTGAGCTGGGGATCCCGATCGGAGACCAGTTCTCGAAGTCCGTGGAGGACATCGACCCAGAGGGCGTGCAGACGGTGATCACGCTGTGCGCCGAGGAGGTGTGTCCGGTGTTCTTGGCTCAGGCCGAGCGTATCCACTGGCCGATCCCGGATCCTGCCACGACCGATCCACTGCCCCGGGACCAGATGCTGAGCCGTTTCCGCGCGGCTCGAGATAAGATCTGGCACAAGCTCGAAACCTGGAGCCCCGGCCTCAAGTAGCTATCCAGCGGCTCACGCCCCCACGTCCCGGGGCGGTGGCGATGGTGTGCTTCGGAGGCGCTAGCGCCCGAGCTGGCGCAGCTCTTCGAGCTTGTCCCGAAAGTCTTGGGGCGGCTCGCTCCGGAACATCATCTGACGACCAGTGCTGGGGTGATCGAAGCCGAGCTCCGCGGCGTGCAGCATCACTCGAGTCGCCGGCAGCAGTTGCTGGTCCCGAGGAGCGTATACGCGCTCTCCCAGCAACGAGTGACCGGCCTCTGCCAGGTGAATGCGGATCTGATGAGTGCGCCCCGTTTCCAGGCGGCATTCCACGAGCGTCGCGACGCCGAAGCGCTCCACGACTCGCACGTGAGTCACCGCCTCGCGCCCCAGGTCGCTGCGCTCCGTGGAGCCGCGCTTGCCGTCTCCGCGGTTCTGCACCAGCCGAGAGCGATAGGTTCCTGCGGGGACGTCGCCTTGAGCCAGCGCTTGGTAGCGGCGGTGCATGCTGTGTACCCGCAGCTGTTGCTGCAGGTGCTTCTTCGCCCGAGTGCTGCGCGCGAACACGATGAGCCCGCTGGTCTCCTTGTCGAGCCGCTGCACCACGCCTAGTGGTCCCTTCGGTCCGTGCTGAGCGGCCGCTTGCTTGGAGCGAAATAGCGTGTCGCGCACCAGCTCGTTCAGCGCCGTGGGGTCGTTCTTGCTCGGCTTCGCATCGTCGCCCTCATAGGGCACGCTGGCGACGCCCGCAGGTTTCTCGACCACCACCACGTCGTTGTCCAGGTAGACCAGCGCCGACTCTGGGAGCTTGGCCTTGCTCGGGCGCGGTGCGTTGAGCCTGAGCTCGACAGACTGGCCGGGGCTCACCAGGTAGCCCGGATCGAGCTGCACCTGATCATCGACGCGCACCTTTCCGCTCTTGACCAGCTCCCGTACGCTAGACCAGCTTGCCTCGGGGAAATGACTGCGCAGGGCCTGATCGAGGCGCGGCGGGCGGGGACCTCGAGGCGGAGGCGGCCCGCGCCGCCTCGGCTTTCCGCCTCGGGGATGCGATCCCCGGCCGAACTCTGGCGGTGCCGGATCGGGCTCGGGCGCGAGCGCTTCGGGGGAGGACTCGACTTCGAAACGCACGTCACGGAACGCTGTCGACACCCACCGCTCCTGACAGCAAACGCGGGCCTTGGCAATAGCCGCGTGCGGTCTGGCGTTCGGCGGATTCCCGCGTGTCAAGGGCGAAGCGTGCAAGTCTAGGATCGGCGCAAAGCTCCGCTGTTCTGCGACTCGCTCCGCGACGACGCAGATAAGCGCTTCACACGCCCTCGCTTTGGCGGTAGCCGCAATACATGCCCTCGTTCGACGCGGAGCAAGGCTGCCACATCGTTCGCATCGTGTATGACGGACCCGGCTTCGCGGGGAAGACCACGAACTTGCAGCAGGTGTGTGCGCTGTTGCCGGCCACCAAGCGCAGCGAGCTGTACACGCCCGCCGAGCTCAAGGGCCGCACGATGTTCTTCGACTGGATGGAGGTCAAGGGGCCGCCCATCACCTCGGTCGCGGTGAAGTTTCACCTGATCACGGTGCCCGGGCAGATCGAGCGAAACTACCGTCGGCGCCCGCTGGTCGAGATGGCGGACGTCGTGGTCTTCGTGTGCGACTGCATGCCGGACTCGCTGCCCGACAGCATGCGCACGTTCGCGCGGCTGCGAGGCTCCATCAAGCGCCGGGGCACCCCGGTCCCTGTCATTGTTCAGGCCAACAAGCAGGACATCGAAGGCTCCATCGAGCCGCACCAGGTGCGCAAGAAACTCCGGCTCTCCGACGAGGTGCCCATTATCCCTGCGGAAGCAAATGGGGGTAAGGGCGTGAGGGAGACGCTCGCTCGCGCCATGCGCATCGGGCTGCAAGCGCTAGCCGCCGAGCCCGGTGTGGCCGAAGCGGTGCTGACCAACGCCGACGATCTGTTCGACCACGTGCTGACCTTCGAGGACACTCCCGACGAGCAGCAGATGGACGTCGAAGAGCTGTACATCAACGCGGAGGAGGTCGATGCCAGCGACGCGTCCCTCCAGATGCACCTGTCGGCGCGCTCCCTCGACGACCTGGAGAACAAGGCCAAGCGCGCTGCGGCCAAAGCGAAGGCCCAGGCGAGCGCAACTCAAAGCGGCGAAGCCGCCCCGGCGCCGGAAGCGTCACCCGAGCGGGCGGTGGTGCGTCGCAAGCGCCGCAAGGCTCGCAGCCGGGAGCGCTGAAGTACG
>JAUILJ010000754.1 GCA_030433055.1 Polyangia bacterium | reverse complement strand
GAGACGCCCGAGACGTGAAGGTGCAACCGGAGGCGCGTATCTACGTCCCCATCGGGCGCAAGCTCACGTTCGCCACTCGCGGCAGCTTCGGGCTGCTGTTTCCGCGAAATTACGGCGACACGATCGCGAGCAACGCAGCCACGGGAGCTCCGCCGGCGGGGACGAGCCGCGCTGACTGGGTGCGCGACATCCAGATTGGCTTCTTCCGCTCGTTCTTCTCTGGAGGCTCGAACTCCAACCGCGGCTACGGCCTGCGCGGCATCGGCCCCCACGGAGTCGTCCCCTTCTACAGCCCAGGGCTCGCGCAAGCCGACCTCGACGCCCGTTGCCAGGCCGGCTCCTCGGACGCTCGCTGCCTGCTCCCTCTCGGAGGCCTCACCCTGTGGGAAGCTTCCGCCGAGCTGCGCTTTCCAATCGCGGGCAGCTTCTCCGGGGCGACGTTCTGTGACGCGAGCGATGTCGCTCCTGAGCAGGCGCAGTTTCGCTTCGACCGGCCGCACCTGTCGTGCGGCGTCGGCGCGCGCTACGGAACACCTCTAGGGCCTTTCCGTGCAGATTTTGGGTATCGAGTGCCCGGCTTGCAGACACTGAACGAGTCCACGGGCGAGGGCCACCCATCCACGATCTTCGGCGCGCCCATCGCTGTTTCCATCGCCCTCGGGGAGGCGTTTTGAGGCGCTTTCCCCGCCTACGCCGGGGAGCGCGCCAGGTGGCCCTCGTCGCGCTCGTGGGCCTGTGCTTTCTCGGCTTCAGCTTGCTGGGTGCGCTCCTGCACCTGAACCTCCCGCGCTCACGGGAGCTGGTTCGAACCGAGGTCAATCAGCTGCTGACCACCACCTTCGAGGGTAAACTCCACATCAGCCATCTGCGACGGGTGAGCCTCAGTGGAATCGAAGGTGTAGACGGCCACCTGCTGCCTCCGGGTGCGAGCGCCGAGGGAGACGCTTGCTTGCGCTTCTGGGACGCCAGCGCCAGCCTCTCCACGCGCCAGCTCTTGTCGAGCCTGTGGAGTGACAGCGGTCCCATCGACGTGCACCTGAGCGATGTACGTATCCGTGCGGTTCACGTACAGCTGGCGACCGACGCCAGGGGAGAGCTGAACATCGCACGCGCGTTTCAACCTCCCCCCCAAACTCCAGAACCACCCAGCGGTCCCAGCCGGGACGTGCGGGTGCAGATCGACCAGATCGGCATCGATAGCTCGTGGACCTACGGGAAGGTCGCGAGCTCGCCGCCGCTCGACGTCGACCTGAACGACATCGACGCGAAGTTTGGCTACCAAGAGCAAGCCGTGTCCCTCGAGCTCCGAGCTGGGCAGCTCGCAGCGCGACGCCTACCTCAGGCGCTGGATCCCAGGGGGAGAGTCCACGGCAAGCTGGAGGTGAGCCCCGCCGGAGCCCTCGACGCCTCCCTCGGCTTTGCGGGTGACGTCATGCAGAGCCCAGTCGATCTGGACGCGGCATACTCCCCCAGCGCGGTGCGGTTCGAGCTGACCAGCGATCGCATCGCGCGCACGACGCTGGTTCGCTACGGCCTCGACCCGCCCCAAGGCGCTCAGGCGAAGCTCCGGCTGTCCGGAGAAGGACCACTCGCTGACCTCAAATTCCGCGGGGATATTTTCATTGGCGAGTCCAAGCTCAGCCTCGACGGGCGCGCCTCAGCGCTCGCGCCGCGGGTCAGCGTTCATGGGCGCCTCACCAAGCTCGACCTGAGGAACGTTCGCAAGCAGCTCCCCGAGACCGCGGTGGACGGCCGCATCGATGTCGAGTTCAAGCTCGAACACCAGGCGCCCATCGTGACCAGCCGGTGGTCGCTGGCCCCGGCGACCATCGAGGACTGGAAGCTGCCGGCGTTGCACGGCGAGGCCCACCTCGAGGGGACTCGCGCCTGGGCCTTTATCCGTACGGCACCGGGCGAGACGACTCTGAACGCCGACGCGGAGCTCGACCTGGCCAGGCTGGAGCAAGGGATTGCGCTCAACGCGACCTTCAAGGCGCCCCGGATAGCGGCGCTGCGGCGCTACGCTTCGCTCCCCGCAGTGAACGGCGACTTGGAGGCGGGGCTCTGCGGCACGCTGTACCCTGAGCGGGGAAGCCTCCAGGCATCAGCGTCCGTGAAGAGCGGACAGCTCAGGGCGGCGAACTTCGTGCTCAGGAGGTCGAGGATCAGCGCCGACGTCGAGGGTGCGCTGAGTCAGCCAAAGTTCCGAGCGACATTCGAGGCGGACTCGCTGCGCAGCACCGACAAGCAACTCGCGAAGCTGGTCGACTTCTCCAGGCTCCGCGCCTCGGCCGCCGGCACGCCGGACAGCCTGAAGGTCACGAGCAAACTTGACGCGCGCGCGGGCGGCAGCGCTCCTGGCGTGCGGCTGCGCGCCCAGCTGTCACCCAAGCGCAGTCGCATCAGCGACGTCCGCGGGAGCGTACACCGCGGCAATCGCAGCATCGAGCTGTCGGCTGCGAGCGTGGACTACGGTGATCCGCTGCAGGTGCGCGACGCGAGCCTCTCTGGCGCGGGCAGCGTTCAGGCGAGCTTGCTCTGGGGCTCACGTCGCCTGTCAGCTTCCGCGCGGATTAATCGGCTCGACCTGGCAGTCCTGTCCAAGCTCCTCGAGGGGCTACCGGGCCTGGACCCATCCATCAGTGGAATCATCGACGGCGAGATCGACCTGGCCGGCAGCGCGGCGGCCCCTCGAGGATCGGTCGATCTCGAGGTCCAGCAAGCTCGCCGTGGCTCCGACGCATTTTCGGGTGAGGCGCACCTCGTGGCAACCGAGGGCCAGCTGAGCGGTCGCGTGCAAGCGCATGTCGCGCGCATTGGAAGCATCATGCTCGCCCCAAGCAAGCTGGAGCCTCGAGGCGCCTGGACCGCCCCCGACGCGTGGCTCGCTGCCTCGGGCGACGTGCGCGCTGACTTCGCCATCGACAGCGCCGCGCTGCTCGAGCGCCTCGGCCAGTCAGAGCGAGTCAGGCTCAGCGGATTGCTGCGGGGAAATATAGAAGTCGAACGCGCACGAGCGGCGAAGGGCTCCGCTGCCAGCCAGCTACCCAACGTTCGCGCGAGATGGTCAACCGTGGGCCTGGCGCTGGGCCGAGGCCCAGCCCAGAAGAGCCAGCGCCAGCGAAGCGAGCCACTGCTGAGCGGCGTCGACCTACGCGGCGAGCTCAGCGCTGACGGAGCGACCGGCGAGACCAAGCTCAGCCTGGACGCGGTGCATGGTGACAACCTCCTGGCTACCCTCGAGGCGAAGAGCCGTCTGCCTCTGTCGCGCTGGCTACGTGCCGGCGCGATCTCTCCACAAGAGCTCCTGCGCCAGCCGCTTAGCGCGCACCTCACCAGCTCGAGCTTGCCGCTGAGCGAGCTGCCAGAGGTTGCGCGCATCCCTGGAATCGAGGGGCGGCTGCAGCTGGACGCCACGCTCGAAGGCACGGCGCTGGACCCCGACCTGCGGGTGGAATTCCGCGGGGAAGACCTCAACATCGACGAACTGTCCCGCCGCCAGGGCCTCTCCAGCATCGGCTACCTCGAGTACAAGCGTGGTGTCGCTCAGCTCCGCTTTGGGCTGTCCTCGAGGCTCCGTTCTCTGGCCAGGGCGAGAGCAAAGCTTCAGCTGGCGGTAGCGGATGCCATGCGCGGAGACTTCAGCGCGGCGCGGGCGGACGGCACGCTGGTGGTGGACGATTTCGCCCTGGCCGCGCTCCCGGTGCTCCGGGCGCGTGAAGTGCGCGGGCTGGTGAGTGGCCGGGTGACACTCCGCGACATAGGAGGCCCGAAGCCCAGGCTGAGCCTGCGCCTCACGGTGCCCAACGGCCGCGTGGGTCAGGCGAAGTTCGACGGTGTGCAGGTCAAGGCTAGTCTCAGCCGGAGCAAGGCCAGCGCGTCGGTGCTGATGCACCAACCTGATGGCTTCGGTCAGGTGCTGGCCAGCGCGGGCATTCGCTGGCAGGGCTTGCTCCCCAGCCTGGCGAGCAAGGGCAGCGCCCGGATCAGAGTACTGGCCAATGGCTGGCGTCTACAGGCGCTGGAACCGTTCGTCCGAGGTCAGATCGACCAGCTGGATGGTCGAGTAGACGCCAACGCGCGCCTCGACTTGATCCCCGGGGCAACAACTCTGGACGGTTTCGTGCGGGTGCGCGAGGGTGTCTTGCAGGTGCCGGCATTGGGCCAGCAACTCAAGAACCTGGAGGCTCAGATCGACCTCACCCCGTCCGGGGACGTGCGGCTCTCGGGCGGCAGTGTCGAGGGGTTGTCCGGACGCGCTTACTTCGACGCCGCAGCGAAGCTCGATGGTCTGTCGCTGGTGAGCTACCCGCTGCGCTGGGGCACGCTCATCAACATCGTCGCTGTCGAGGACCGCAAGGCCTGGGCCGATGAAGGGTGGCACCACGAAGATGACCCGGCGAACCTGCGGGCC
>JAUILJ010000753.1 GCA_030433055.1 Polyangia bacterium | reverse complement strand
CCGTGATCGTATCTGAGAAGACATCTTCGGAGACTTGACCCGCTGGGTCGGTTGCTCGAACGCGCACGGAGATATCATCACCGCGCTCAAATTCGTCTGTCGAGAGAGTTGAGGAGCTTCCCGTCGTCCCAGCGATTCGGTTGCCGTTCACAAACCAGCGAACTGCCGTGATGACATCGCCAATCGTCGGATCGTCAATCGCTTCGTCGTCCACCTCGAAGGTGACAGAAACAGAACTGTTCGTGTAGATCGCCCCGTCTGGATCGTCTGTCGTGAGCTCCACAGGATCAGTGAGGGCCTTGCACAGGTTCGAGCGCGACGCGAACGAGCCTGCAACATAGTCAATCGTGTTGTCTGCGAGGGGGGAATAGCCTCGTACATCTCCGAGTTCGTGCGCTATGAGCGTCATGTACGACGCCGCAAGTGCAGGGTGCATCCCCAGCCATGAAGCTCCCTGATCCTCACGCGCGAGTCCGCTGCGTAGAAGATCTTGGCGAAGATTGCCGGGGAACTTCATGGTGTGGACGTAGGCAAGGCGCGAGTCGCGACCCGGGATCAATCCACCCGGAAGCGTCGGCCACTCCTCACAACGATCAACACCATACTCTCGGAACAGGTCTTCTGAACCTTCAGCGAGCAACATTCGGAAGTACTCGGCAGCTTCCCAAGCCGGTTGTGGGGCCTCATCGGTTACTAGGCCCGCCTGAACCAATTCTTGGACTTCCGGTGAGTCGTGAACTTCGTAGCGATCAGGCACGATCCGCGCGACTTCGTCCCGGTACAAGATCGCTCGCTTGAGCCATTCCGTGTTTCGGAAGTGGATGTACGGGTAGTAGAGGCACACTTCAGCCATCAGCGCCATCGTACGTGATGTGAAGTCCAACCTCCAGACTCCGGATGCAGTGTTGAGTCCAGCCTGTGGTGACTCGCTGCCCCTACGTGCCATCACTGCCTTGATAGGGACGGTTTCGCACATCGGCGAGTAACGCAGCGCTCGCCTCTACTTCACGGCGCACTCCGCAGGGAAGTGATCGCCCATGAGCTTCTTGTTGGCGCCTATCTCACTCCAAGCGCCGCCCGCTGATCCAAGGCCGTCGCGAACCTTCGTTGCCTGCGCTAGGCACTTCGGCGCCACCAGTGACGCACCAAGCGCGAGCGTTGGTTCGACGGTCTTGTCTTTCGCCAGAGCCACCAGCTTGTTGCAGCAAGCCATGATGCTCTTCGCTTCCTCGGCACCAGGGTGCGCGAAGGCATCGGCCGCGGCGAGCTTCAGCTTCTGTTGCTTGGCCAGTTCATCAGCAGGAAGTGCGCGCCAACCCTCTTGGTACAGCCAGCTGACGAAGGGTTGGTCTCCGTCCTCCTTCTTGAGGTAAGCGACCTCGACCAGCACCTTGTGCTTCCTGCCGTCGGCGAGCAGTTGCTTGAGCTTCACTCCCGCGGGGAACTCGAGTGTCTGCTTCTTCCGAGCGGTCACCTGCCGCGAGTACGGCATCCAGGCTTGAAGCGAGTCTGTTTCGTCGGACAGCACCACCGAGACTTCCGTTTCTGCGCTCGTTCCTCCTTCGTGTTGATCGCTGAGGACAGCGGTGACGCGCAACAAGACGGGCTTCTCTGACCCGGGCTTGTTCGCCTTCACCGTCTTCAGCGGTACCGAATTCCAGCCGGTTGAACAGAGCCAGTCGATCTTGAACTCGGCCTCACCCACACGCTTCACGCAGTAGTCGCTGCTGATTTTCTCCACGGCAACGCTACAGTACTCGCCGACCGCGACGCCTTGACACCCCGTCCCATCGATCTTTCCGTGAGGGACGACGCAGTCCGTTTCGTCCGCGTACTTGCTCGTCAGGGCCGCTTTCTCGTTCTCGTCCCCGTCTAGGATGAAGGCGGCGCGATCCTGGCAGCGCTTCTGGTTCAAGTAGTCGGCGACAACCTGCTCTGATGGATGCTTGCTGCAGGCGGTGGTTGCGACAACGAGGGTCGCGGTCAGAAGGTAGTTACGATTCATCGAGAGCTTCCTTGTTGGGCGTGCGCTGAGCCGCCCCTGTAGGCCTGCGTTGGTCCGCGCACTGGGCTGCGGTGACGCCAACGCAGAATAGGGTACACGACTGTGTACTGTATTAAAGACCCGATCCAGCGGCAGATGAGCCGTGGACTGGGAGGCGTTTGCCGCACGAGTTGGCGCCAACCTGAGGCGGGCGCGGCATCTGCGTGGGCTCACCCTTGAGCAAGCGGCTGGCGGAGCGGGCGCGACGCGCTACCTCCGCGAGCTTGAGGGGGGTGCGCGCAACCCGTCGCTGGCCAAGCTCCACGAACTAGCGGCGCTGTATGGCGTGACGGTCGCGGACCTCGTCAGCGTTCCGGGAGCCCGGCAGTCATCGCCCACGCTTGATCGTCAGCCGGCAAAGCCCCCGCCAGTTGGTCGGAAGCCCAAACGCTGAGCTTGCGCTACCGACACACGCCCAAGAACGGACATGTCCGGCACTGCCACGACCTCACCGGGTGATCGACGCCAGCTCGCACGGCGCGCGACACGCTCGCTATCGTTTCGAGCAAGTCGCGTTGGTCACCCGCGTCGCGAGTCACGCGTTCGACTTGTATCGCTGACTCGCGAGTCTTCAACGCGACCACGAGGGTGAGCTCCGCGTCCGCAGCTCGCTCCTCGATGGCTTGCGCGTAGGTCGTGAGCTGAAGGTTATCGCGCAGCTGGTCTTCGCCCCAGCGCCGCGCGGCGGTTTTCAGCTCGAGCAGATGAACTCGCCCGTCGTACTCGACCAACGCATCGAACGCGCCCACCACCGGCGGCAACTCCCGCTCGCTCTCCGGCTCCGTCAGCCACAACTCGAACGGCACCTCCACTCCGAGCACCCGGTCGGGCGCTGCGAACTTCGTGAGCAACACAGCGAGCATCTTCTCTCCCAGCGCCTCGAACTGTTCTTCGCTCGCCTCGGAGTCCTTCCACAGGATGGGCGGTCCCGGCGCATGCAGCTCGGCGTGTAGCTCGACCTTGAATCGCTCGCGTACTTCTTCGTCTGTCAGCACACGACCATCCGCGATGCTCGCGAGCCAGGCTTGAAATGCCGCGTGGAAAGCGCTACCGAACGCCAGCTCTGCGGCGCGAAACGCCGGCTCGGCCCGATCGATGTAGCGCAGGCGATACTGCCTTGGGCAACGCAGGAACGTCCCGAGAGAGCTCGGGCTCAGGTGACTCGGATGACTCAGTTCAACAGTGTCGAAGTCCATGGGACCTCCTTCAGTCTTGGCTGGGGGTGAGGGTTGCGCTGGGAGGCCCCGAGGCCGGCTCGGAGCCTCATGGCGTCAGCGCGTGTTTGCGGCCTGCAGGCGATCGATGAGCTCCGACGCTTCTGCGCGGCTGAGCTCCGTGATCTGCTCGCGCCCGAACGAGTGAACGAGCTCTGCCAGGCGGTCACGGGTGAGCCCGGCCTTGCGAGCGACGGCGTGGATGGCTCCCAGCTGTCGTCCGGTGAGCAGGTCATCGCGGAAGCCGCTCGATGCGGGCTCGCGCTGCTGCATGGGCTTCTTGTTCGATTGTGTGTTGTTCGGCTCGCGGGATGCGGCATCCAGAGCACGGGCAGCGCGCTGGAGCGCCTCGCCGGCTACGTGGAGACTGCGCGCGAACGCTTGGTGGTTGGTGGACATGGGTGGCTCCTCTCAGCGAACGTGTGCCTGGAGCACGCGCCCGGCGACTTCTTCGATTTCCAGGCGTCGCGCGGGCTCGCTGTTCCGTGCGGTTGCGGTGATCGCGTTGACCAACGTGTAGGCGTCGGTCCGTTCGGGCAGCTCCTTGCTCTGTGCCTCTAGTTTCAAGCTCTCCCCCACCCCCGCCCGCTCCTGCTGGGTGAGTTCACGGAGCTGGTCGATCACCTCCGCGACGCGCTCGACCATCACCGTCACGGCACCGCGCCAGCGCTCGACGATGCCGCGCGCATGGGTGAGTGCGGCGGGAACTGCTTCACCGATGCCGTCTCGCAGCCGGCCTGGGTCGCCGACGTGACGGAATGAGAAGCTGCCTGCGCGCTCAGCGACACGAAGGCCGTTGGTGCAGACCAGGCGCCACACGAGCGAGCGCACGTGCACCGCTGAGCGACCGAAGGAGCTCGAGCTGATGTCGAGACCGACGTGGCTCACGTCGCCCGGCTTCACTGCGACCGCTTCGGAGGGAAACGTCAGTCGCAAGGCGTCCACCGGACCGCTCGCCACCGCGCGCACGCGGACTTCGGCCAGCGCTCCATGAGACACCAGCGCTTCACGCACGGTCTCCACCAGGCGTTCGACGTCGAACGGGGCGTAGCGCTCGGACATCACAGCCGTGACTTCATCCCCGCGGAGACGGAGGACGCCAGGCGCGACGCGTTGATCGGCCATGAGATAGTTCACGGTGGCGAGCTGGAGGGGTGCTGGCAGTCGGTCGCGCACG
>JAUILJ010000752.1 GCA_030433055.1 Polyangia bacterium | reverse complement strand
TGGTCTGCTTGCTGGCGCACGCGAGGTTCTCCCACTTGCACGTGCGCAGCGTGGTGCTTCCACACAGCGCGTTGATGCCGGCCCCATCTCGTCCAGTCGATTCGAAGCCTTGCCCCGAGCATCCCCCTGAGGACAGCAGCGCGCAGGTCGGCGCGCCTCCGTACTGACTCGGATCGGCTTCCTCCGACTGACTGCAGTCGTAGTCGAAGCTGTGGACGCCTGCTCCGGTTTGATACGGCTGCTCGAAGTACTGCATCTGACCCGGGAACACGTCGGGGTTATCGTCGTTGCAGTCGCCTCCAGCTTCGGCGTATTTGCCTTCATCTGGGCGGTCACAACGCTCGACGACCCCCGATGAGCGACCGTAGCCGTCGCTGTCTTCATCGGGGAACCAGCTCTTGACCACGCACGCGTCGCCCTGTCCGCCGCTGCCTGCGGTTCCGCTATCGGTGTTCCCGCTGCCTGCGGTGCCTCCATCCAGGGCCGAGCCAGCAACACCGCCCGCCCCTCCGCCAGCGCTGCCTGCCGCTCCTCCATTTCCTCCCGGATTCGTTCCGGCGCTGGCAGAGCCTGCCGCCGCGCCGGCGCCTGCCGTCGCGCCAGCGCCCGCGGCGCCTACCCCGGCGCTGCCGCCGCCAGCTGAGAACTCCTCACCCCCACACGCGGCGAAGAGCAGCAAAGACGACAGGGAAGTGACGAAGATGGACCGGGCAAGCATCGGATCACCAGGGGACGGGAGGTCAGGCGCGCAGGCGCCGAGCACTACTATGCCAGATCCTTGGCCGCCTGGCCGAGACAAGGGACGAGGCGCAGGGGTCGTGCTAAGCGGCGTCGGATGGTGAGTCAGCGCGCGGGCAGCTCGGTGGATGACGGGTCAGCGCAGCTCGAGCAGGAGGGGCGTACGGCGACGCGGGAAGTGCACCAGGGAGACGGTATTGCCTGGCTGCGCAACCAGACCTTCACGGCGACGCACGCGTTGGTGACGTCCCTGCCCGACGTCTCCGAACTGCCACACCTCGGCTTCGACGGCTGGCGGACCTGGTTCATGGAGACCAGCGCGTTGGTTTGCCAGCGGACACACCCCGACGCGGTGAGCATCTTCTTCCAGACCGACATCAAGCGAGAAGGCACCTGGGTCGACAAGGCCTACCTGGTGCAGCGCGGTGCGGAGACCGCCGGCGCGGCCCTGCTCTGGCACAAGCTGGTGTGCCGAAAGCCAGTCGGAACCACCAGCTTTGGACGCCCCGCCTACGCGCACTTGCTGTGTTTCTCGAAGGAGCGGAGGCTGGCGCCCGGAGCTTCCAGTCCCGATGTACTCCCAGGCCTGGGCTGCATGCCCTGGTCGCGTGCCATGGGCACCGAGGTCTGTGAGTTCGTTTGTCGTTTCCTCGTGGAACGCACCATGTGCCGCACGGTAGTCGATCCCTTTTGTGGTCAGGGGACCGTGCTCGCCGTGGCGGGGCGAATGGGGCTCGACGCCATCGGCGTGGAGCTCTCCCGGAAGCGAGCCAAGCGCGCCCGCAACCTACGCCTGGACGACGCCAGCGCCAGCGACTGAACCGCTCAGGGTATTTGCCCCAAGTCCCGCGCCGCCAGGTAGAGGCGCAGGTCGAACTCGTACTGATGGTAGTCGGGCTCCATGTGGCAGCACAGCTGGTAGAACGCCTTGTTGTGGTCGCTCTCTTTCAGGTGAGCCAACTCGTGCACGACCACCATGCGCAAGAACTCGGGCGGTGTCTGCTTGAACAGGCTCGCGACCCGTAGCTCCTGCTTGGCCTTGAGTCGGCCCCCCTGCACCCGCGAGACCTTCGTCTGCAGCCCCAAGGCCCGATACAGCGTCGTCTGCTTGTCGTCGAAGCAGATCTTGTTGAGGGGGGGAGAGCGCTTGAGAAAGCGGTTCTTCAGCTCGGTCACGTAGCTGAAGAGCGCAGGATCCGACGTCACTTCGGGCGCGCCGGGGTAGCGACCAAGCACCGCCTGACCCAGGGTGCCCTGCGCCGCGAGTTCACGCACGCTGGCCAGCAGCGTCTCCGGGTAGTGACCGAGGTACAGCTCGATCGGATCCTTCACTCCACCACTCCAAGCATCAACAGGCGCATGCACAACGCGCCGGTGTCCCTGCTCGCCTCGAGGTCGACTTCCAGCTCCAGGCCCCACTCGAGGTAGTCGTCCGGATCGACCAGCGCCTGGCGCAGCCACCAGGTCGAGCCGCGCTCCTGCACCTCGAGGTACCTGGGGCCACGAGCGCTAGGATCCGTACGGATATTATCGTAGCTGTCCCAGTAGGCGGACAACGCCTGCTCCAGGCGCTCCGCCGTCCAGCGTTCACCGTGCTCATCCAGGGGCTGGGTGCCCTCCTCCGCGAGCTCGACGAGCCCGTTCTGCGCCCGATCGTAGCGCTGCGCGGCCAGCGCTTGGACCAAGCGCCACGCGGCGTTCCGCACCATGACGCGAAACGCGCGGCGATCTCGCGTGATGTCTGGCTGCTCGTCCGGCTCTTGCTCGCGTAGCAAGTGACTCGGATCCTGCAGCGCCTTCCACTCGTCGAGCAGGCTCGCGTCTACCTGGCGGATCTCAGCCCCGAGCCACTCCGTGAGGTCGGTCAGCTCTTCCGTGCGGCTTTGCTCAGGCACCGTCTGCTCGAGCACTCGATAGACATCCGACAGGTACCGTAGCAGCACACCCTCCGCGCGTTGCAGGCCGTAGGTCTTGATGTAGCCGTGGAAGGTCTCCCCTTGCTCGTACATGTCGCGCGCGACGCTCTTCGGTGAGATGCGGTAGCCTGCCACCCACGGGTGGTGCTCGGCGAAGGCGTCGAACGTGCCGTAGATGAAGTCTCGCTCTGGCTTTGGGTAGTCGACCTTCTCGAGGCGCTTCATGCGCTCCTCGTACTCCACCCCTTCCGCCTTCAGCTCGTTCATGAGTCGAGTCTTGAGCGTGTCTACCTGGCGCCGCAGCACCTGGTGGGGCGGCTCGAGGATGGCTTCGAGCACCGTGAGCACCGTGAGCGCGTAGCCTGGCTCACCCGGCTCGAGAGAGGTGATGGCCTCCACCGCATACAGCGCGAGGGCGCGATTGAGGGAGAAGTCTTCCTGGAGATCGCTGTTGATGCGCACTCCGTCGCGAGTGACCTCGATGATGTTCGCCTCCACCAGGGAACGAAACATCGCTATCGCCGTGCGACCCAGGGCGCGCTTGTTCCGGGTGGTCTCGTGGGAGTCCCGGATCAGTTGCTTCATCGCCTGGCAACCGCTGCCATCAGGTCGAGACAGCACGTTGAGCAACATGCCGTGGCTCACCGCGAAGCGCGATACCAGCGCCTCCGGCTTGCTGTCTCTGAGCCGCGTCAGGGTCGTGGCTTCCCAGTTCTTGAAGCCACGCTCCGGGGGCTTCTTCAGGTGGAGCTTCTTGTTCTTCTTGGCGTTCGCCGCCGCCTTGGCCTTGATGCGCAGGTTCTCGATCACGTGTTCCGGCGCTTGCACGACGACGCTGCCCTGGGTGTCGAAGCCTCGCCGCCCGGCGCGCCCTGCGATCTGCTGGAAATCCCGCACGCTGAGCAGCGTCGTGTTCTCCCCATCGTATTTGCATAGCTGGGTGAAGAGCACCGTGCGCAGGGGAATGTTGATGCCGACCCCCAGCGTGTCGGTCCCGCAAATCAGCTTGAGGTAGCCCCGCTGCGCGAGGCGCTCCACCAGGCGCCGATACTTCGGCAACATCCCCGCGTGGTGAACACCTATTCCGTGGGGAACGAATCGACCGAGTTCACGACCGAACGGGCTGTCGAAGCGGAAGCCCTTGAGCTCTTGCTTCAGCTCGAGCTTCTGCTCCTTGCTGAGGAAGTCGAGGCTCATCAGCGCTTGCGCCTGTTCGCTCGCCGCGCGCTGGGAGAAGTGGACGATGTAGACCGGCACCTTGTCTTCGCTGAGCAGCTCGCCGATCGTGTCGGTGAGGGGCTTCTCGGTGTACGTGAAGTCCAGGGGCACCGGGCGTTCGCTGGTGCGCACCAGGGCAGCCTCCAGCCCAGTCAGGTCCTCGAGCACCTTCACGAATCGCTCAGGCTCCGAGAGGGTCGCGCTCATCAGCAGAAAACGAGCGCGACTGAGGGTCAGCAGCGGCACCTGCCAGGCGACCCCGCGATCGCGATCGCCGTAGTAATGGAACTCATCCATGACCACGCACTGCACGTCCGTGTCCGCGCCCTGGCGCAGGGCCATGTTGGAGAGGATCTCCGCCGTGCAGCAGATCAGCGGTGCGTCGTGGTTGATGCTGGCATCACCGGTCAACATGCCAACGCGCTCGGCGCCGAACAGCCGGCAAAGATCGAAGAACTTCTCGCTCACGAGCGCCTTGATTGGCGCCGTGAAGAACGCCCGCTCGCCGCGGGCCAGCGCCGAGAAGCAAGCCGCCAGGGCCACCATCGACTTGCCGGAGCCGGTGGGCG
>JAUILJ010000751.1 GCA_030433055.1 Polyangia bacterium | reverse complement strand
CGCCTTGGATATGGTCCGCGTCAGCTCTTCGCTATCGCGTTTGACCGAAGGCGTGCGCTTGTAGTCGGTGGTGTTGACCGTGAACTGCTGTGCCCAGGCGACGCTTGGCAGCAACAACAACGCTCCCACGATCAGGAGCTTCAACCGAAGTCGGTCGAGCGGCGTGACGCGAGGGGACTTGGCTTTGAAGAGCTGCATCGCTGGGCCTTTTGAGCACAGAGCGTGCCACGGCGCAAACCTGGATCGCTTGCAGTGCGTAGTGGAGAGGATGGCTGAAGTCAGTTGTTTTGAGCCGGGCGCGTCAGCTCGTGGGTGCCGAGCAAAGCACATGCGAGCCCTGCTTGCGTCACTTCGGCGCTCGAAGGCGCTCAGTGGCTGTCTCGCTGACATTCTGACACGCCAGGCAGAGCTGGCGACTCGCTCGCCTGGCGCGCATTCCCCAGGCTTTGCCGAGGCGCGCCTTGCGGCCGCGCTATAAGGAGAGGGATGGCGTTCGCGATCGGTCAGCGCATCTTGGGTTACACCGTGTCCCAGCTGGTGAGCAGCACGGGGGCGCCGCTGGCGCTGGGGACCCAGGCTGGGGAAGTTGGGCTGCTGGTGGCCTTGCCACAGCCGCTCGCTGGAGTGCGTCTGTCTGCGCGATCGGACGAGTGGCTCAAGCGCACTCGGCTGACGACCCTCGGCTCCGCGGCGCTCGTTGCTCCAAAGGCTCTGGGAGAGGCGGGCGAGGTGGGAGTCGCTGCCTACCCGCTGGTGGGCGAGGTGCTCCCTGACGCGTTTCCGGCTCTTGGCGCGGAGGAGCTCGAGCGCCTGCTCTCGCCGGTGATCGATGCGGTCGCGACGCTTCACGATCAGGGTCTGCTGCATGGGGCGCTGCGCACAGAGTTCCTCATCAGGGAACCTCAGCGCTTCGCTTTGGTGGGCGCCGGCCTCGAAGGTCTGGCTCGCGAGCTGGGCGGGCCACGCCTCGTCCGCGACCTGGTGCCCCTGGACCTGAGACCGCCCGAGCTCCGCGGTCAGAATCCGCCCGTCGCCGCGGAGTGGGGTGACGTCTACGCGCTCGCGGTGATCCTATCGGAGCTCCTGGCAGGGCGCCGCGCGAACGGCGAGAGTCCGGTGACACCGCGCGCGCTCGGTGCTGCAGTGCCCGATGCGCTGGAGCAGCATGTGCTGCCCGCTGTATCCGTGAGGATATCCGATCGGCCGCGCGATCTGCGCGCCTGGTGGAGGCGTGCGCTCGAGATCCTGGAGACCGAGCTCCCGGTGCCGGCGCCACCCGCCGCGCGTGAGGAGAAGGCGCCAAGCGATGTGGTGGCTCGCAACCTGCCTTCGCAGCTGCTCGGCACGGCTCCGTCCCTCGCAGCGTCTTCTGGCGCCGCGCCTGTTGCCGCTGCGGGGCCAGCAGGTCAGGCATCCGCGGTGGATCCTCCACAGTCGCCCGGGCCGGCATCGCAGCCGATCGCGTCCTCTGGGTCAGGCGGTCTTACTCCGTCCGTCGCTGAGGCAGCGACGGCTGGCGCCGCTGCGACAGCGTCGGGCGGCTTCACCGCGCCGCCGGGTACGGCGCTCCCGGCGCCGGGCGCTCAGCCGCCGCCCTGGCATGGAGAGCAGCGGTTCGAGCCTCCCCACATCCCTGGCAAATTGCCACTCCCTCCGCCGGTGCCTCCCGGGCCCGCCGTGCCTTCTTCTTCAAAGTTTCCGCGCGGAGCCGAAGTGCCGGGCGGAGTTGCGGTGCCTGCGGGCCCCGCCGTTCCGCCCCCCGCCGAGTTGCCGCCCCCGAGTTGGCTCGCGCCAAGACCCAAGGCGGCGTATGCGCCAGGTTCGGCCAGCCCTGACCCCGGCCCAGGCAAGCAGGTGGTTTTCGAAGCCGGCGGGTTCACGGCCCCGCCGGGCGTGCTGGAGGGGGAGCCGACCGCGGTGGATCAGCAAGACGTCCCCCGGGGCCGTCCAGGCATGCCCGTCTTCGCGAAGCAGGAGACGCCGGGTATGGAGCCCGCCCCGGCGAAGCACGACTCGCTGGGTTTCAATGTTGCCGCGGGGAAATTGGTGCCAAGGCAGGTCGAGCCGACGCACGCTGTCGTGGATGACGCCGCCAAAGTCTCGCCGCTCGCTCCGTCGTGGGCGCGCCCGCCGGACAGCGCGGCGACGGTCAGGGAACCGAACTCTCCGGTGTCTGGAGCCGATGGGCGGTCCTCGTCCGGGCCGGAAGATGAGCCCCCCAGCCAGACGGCCTCCACCGGGGGTGTGGAGCCATCCAGCCCGATTCACTCCGGAGGATCTGCAGGCCCAGTGCCTGACAAGTTCATCCACGCGGATACCCAAGGGGAAAAAGAACCTCCCAAGGCCGAGCGTCGGCGCGGCTTGTTCATCGCCATCGCTGTCACCTCGGCTGCCGTGTTGATGATCGCGACGCTGGGGACAATTTTTGCGCTGCGCTTGCAGTCACGGGCTGCGACCGGAGGTCCCGCGGCGCCGGTTCCAGGAGCAGCGGACGCTGGGGTCGCGACGGGCCCCACTGCGACCGTTCCGACTCCGACTCCGACTCCCGGTGGCCCCGCGATCGCGCCTGGGCCCTCCGACGCAGGCGTCGCTCCGCCCAGCTTCGCGAAGGGCGCGAAGGCAGGTGATTTCGGTCTGGCCGGGTCGCGTGACGAGAGCGCCCTGCTGCCTCTTCCTGCTCATGCGCCGGTATGGGGGAACGCCGACGCGCCTGTGACGCTGGTGGTGTTTGGCGATCTCGAGTGCAAGCACACGCGGCGGCTCTTCAGCGTGCTGGACACCTTGAAGAGCGACTTTGGTAAGGACCTTCGTCTGGCGTGGGTTCATACACCGCTCAGCGTGCACCCGACTGCGCTGCATGCGTCGCAGTCGATGGCGGCGCTGACTCGTGCGTACGGCTCGAGCGCCTTCTGGCGTATCCTCGAGGAGTGGGCCCACTCTCCTGACTCCCCAAGCGACGTCAACCTCCAGCGTTGGGGTAGCGACGTCGGTTTCCGTGTGGAGTTGAGTAAGCTGACGGGCGACAGCATCGCGGAGAAGCAGGTCGCAGACGACCGTTCGCTGGGCATCCGCTTCGGCGTGCGTTCGACGCCTACGCTGTTCCTGAACGGAGAATTGATCGAGGGCTTTCACTCCCGGGGCGAACTTCATCGGGCGATTCAGAGTGAGCTGTCGGCGACTCGTAGCTTGGTCGCGGCGGGGGTAGAGCCGAGCGCGCTGTACGCCACCCGTGTGAAGAAGAACCTGATCAACGTCGGCGAGGCGATCCCCGAGCGGGTGTGCCCGGCGCTGCTCGATGCTCCAGTGCTCGGCAAATCAGACGCGCTCGTCACCATCGTCGAGTTCTCTGACTTCGAGTGCACCTATTGCGCGAAGGTGCAGCCGACCCTCAAGCAGCTGCGTGCGCGCTATGGCGACGATCTGCGCTTGGTCTGGAAGCACCTGCCCTTGGGTGTTCACGAGCGCGCTCGACCCGCCGCAACGCTGGCGATCGAGGCGCAGAAGCAGCTGGGAGACGCAGGGTTCTGGAAGGTACATGACGCGCTGTTTGCGAATCAGCCAGATCTCTCCGATGCAGCGTTGCTCAAGATCGCCACTGACGCGGGGCTGCCATCCAGCGTCATGACGGCAGTGCGAGGAGACACCCGGCGCCCGCGCATCGATGCGGATATCCGCGAGGCGGATCGCGTGGGTGCCAAGGGGACACCGACGTTCTACGTCAACGGACGAGTGTTGGAGGGGGCCCAGCCGCTCTCCAAGTTCGATGAACTGGTGAGCGCCGAACTCAAGGTGGCGCGCCGCCTCGTGAGCGGTGGTACCCCGCGGCAAGAAGTCTACGACAGCGTGTGCGGCCGACCCTGAGAGGAGCGTCGGGCGCCAGGGCGGTCACGAAGTGAAGTGGTTCGCGGGCGCCAGAATCGAGGCCGGCGGGGCGGCTCAGAGCCGGACTTCGACGTGGGTGCGCTTGCGCAGTGTGCGCATCCAGTGCTCTCGAGCCTTCGCCATCTTTTCCATGTAGACGCGGCCCTGGAGCTGATTGCGCGCCTCTTCATAGGTCGGCAGCTCGCTCTCGGTGCGTTCCACGAGCTTGAGCACGACGAAGGTTCCGCCCACACGAATGGGATCGGAGACGTCACCCAGCTCGAGGTTCATCACCGCGGCGCGCAGGTCCTTCGGCAGCTGGGAAGGAAGCTGACGGGGCAAGAGCCCTCCCTGATCCTTCGTCTTCGTGTCCACCGAGTGCTGCTTGGCGAGCTTGCCGAAGTCAGTACCGGAGCGGGCCTGAGCGGCGATCTGCTTCGCCTGGGTGCGCGCCTTGGCGACATCAGCGTCGCTCGCGCCGGACCACACACCGGGTACTGGCAATAAGCGCGATCAAACACCAAAGATTGAGACGCGAGGCGATCCAGGTTAGGTGTCTTGACATTCGAGTTGTGATAAGCGCCCAGAGCATTTGCCGTC
>JAUILJ010000750.1 GCA_030433055.1 Polyangia bacterium | reverse complement strand
GTCGTGCGACGCCTTACACCGGTTTTGAAGACCGGGAGCCGCGCCAGCTAGCCTCGCGCTTCCGTTGCTTAGGCTGCCACAGGCAGCCTCGGAAGCGCATGGGAATCGAAACCGAGGCAAGTGCCAGCGCGCAGCGCTGGTTGCCGAGGTGCGCGCCGGAGGCGTGCCACCCACCTAAGACGTCGTGCGACGGCTTACACCGCCAAAATCCGGGAGGCAGCGAAGACCGGGAGCCGCGCCAGCCAGCCTCGCGCTCCTTACACCGGTTTTGAAGACCGGGAGCCGCGCCAGCCAGCCTCGCGCTTCCGTTGATAGGCTGCCACAGGCAAGCGCGGACGCGCATGGGAATCGAAACGGCGCCCATGCCCATGCAGAGGGTTGGCTTGCCCACGAGCTCCGTGAGCGCTGTTACGGCTTGCGGGCGCTCGGGCTCGCCGCTGGTGTCTTGTTCAGCTTGGTATCGAGGCGGTTGGCGGCCAGGCAGGCTGACTCCTGGCCTTCGTCGCAACCTTTGCGGTAACCCTCGAGGGCCTTGGGAAGCTCGCCCTTCGCTTCGTGGATGGTTGCTTCCGTAAGGATCGTCCAAACGCCACCAGGGCGTTGCTTGCGCAGCTCGACGAGATCTCGCTCCGCGGCGTTGAAGCGGCGCTTGATCGTGTTGAGCTTGGCTCGCTCGACGAGGCACTCGTAGTCTTTTGGGTTGCGCTCCAGGCACTCGTCGACTTCGGCGCGCTCACAGACGAAGTCGCCGGTCCGGCCGCAAGCCAGTCTCAGCGTGCGTGAGCATTCGAGGTTGCGGGGATCGAGTTTCAAGCACACCTGGGCTTGGGCCTTCGCTTCCCAGTAGTCCGCGCTCGCCAGCGCTCGAGCAGCAGCGTCTTGCGCGAGAGCGTCCGCTGAGCGCGCGCCCGCGTCGTTGGAGCCGAGGCTCGGTGAGGGCGGTGCGCTCGAGGTGGGAGGTGCCTGTTCCGTTGCTGTCAGCTCCGGATCGTCGCTCTCAGGGCCGGGTTCTGGGGGCAGATTCGGCGCACCTGCTGCCGCAGACGCGGCAAGCTTTGCGGTGGTCGTGTCAGGCGCATTGTGTGCGAGGAGCGTCCAACCCCCCAAGCCCACGAGGCCCACCAGAGGCAGCCAGAAGACTGGAGACTTCGACGTGAGCGCCACCAGACACCCGTGCCCTCAGTCCGAGGCCTTGACCGGCTTCGCGGCTTTGAACCCTCCGGGACGGGTGTCCTTGCGGGCGGCTGCGCGGGTCGCAGGGCCCACCACTCCGTCGTCCAGTAAGCCACGATCCCGCTGCCACGCACGCGTCGCGACTTCCGTGCCGTGATCGAAGTCGCCCGTGGGAGGGAGGTTGAGCAGACGTTGCCAGCCGCGCACGTCGTCCCCACGGGAACCCACACGCAGGATGCGCGGTAGCACGGCGGCGACCAACGGCTCGCCTCCACGCTCGACCTGCCCATCGTCGAAGTCGTCGGGAACGAGGGCGGGCTTCAACGCCTGCACCTCTTGCAGCCGCTGCATCAAGCTCCACAAATCCAGCCGACCGAGGATCGGTAGACCCGCGAGACAGTAGCCTCGCTCGGTCCGTGTCACCGAATCCCCACGGTAAACCCTCGCGGTGTGGCTGACTGGGACCTCCTCCTCGCGATCTGCGTCGCTGAAGTGGCCGTAGTCCGCGTGGTCCAAAGCTGCCGGGAGCCCGTCGTGCTCGGTGACCGCGACGACGGTCAACGTGTGAGCGCCGCGGCGACCGCTCACCTGGACGACGTCTCCTGGCTTGATGTCCCACTCCGTATCCGCGAGGTATTCCTTCCAGGCGAAGCCGGCGTGGCGGCGCAGCTTGGAAATGGTCTCGCCTGGGTTCCAGCCCCACGCCTCCATGCGGTTGAAGAACTCCAGAGCCTCCCGCATCGATGGACCGGAGTAGCGGTGCTCGCCACAGAGCAGCCAGAGCCAGGCGCCGTGAAGATCCTCACATGTGAGGTAGCCCGGGTAATCTTCTCGCCCCTCCACCACGCGCTTGAAGCAGCCATTGGGGTCGCGCTGCCTGGTGACGCCCTGATCGCCACCGACGAGGTAGCTCGCAAGGCTCACGGCCGCGCCGCGCACGACGTGCTCCGAGAACTCCCCGTTCCGTGTGAGGAACACGCGCTTCACCCGTCAAGCGTAGCCTGAAACGGGCGCTGCGTGTGCTGGCGTGGCGCGCCAGCGTTGGTGATACTCGCTGCGGATGCGTTGGCATTACCTAGGGCACGCGATGTGGCTCCTCGAGCTGGGGAGCGACAGGACGCGCATCCTCTTCGATCCGCTCTTGACCGATGTGCACGACGCCGGGCTCTCCACCCTGGTGCCGACGCGAGAAGTCATGCGCGAGCGACTCGCCCCCGACTTCATCATCGTCTCTCACCGCCACCCGGATCATTTCGACGTGGATAGCCTGGCTTGGCTTGCGGCTGCCGATCCTCAGACGGTCGTTCTCACCTCCGATCCCATGGTCGCACAGGTGTGTGGCAAGCTCGGTTTTCGAAGCGTCAGCGTGCTGGGTGCTTGGGACCGCGTCGAGCTGGAGGGGGGAGCGCTCCTGACGACTCCGTCCTATGGCAGCAGCGTCGAGTGGGGGGTCGCCGCGATGAGCGTCGATGGGCTGGTGTGGAATCACATCGACTCGGTGCTCGGCAGCCCCGAGCAGATCCAACGTTCCCTCGAGGTACTGCGAGGTGCTTCAGGGCAGGCGGTGCACCTACATTTGGCCCGCTGGTGCCCAGTGCTCGAGGTGGCGCCGCAGCTTGGCGGCCGGCTTGGATTTCCGCGCGGGAGCTACGGGCAGCTGCTCGATGGGTTGGCGCTGCTCGGTCGTGAGGAGCCGACCGCCCTCGCGCCGGCTGCGGTCTCGGTCGTCCCGCGGGCGCCATTCGATGGACTGGGCCGCAACACCTTTCCCGTGACGCTGCGGCGCTTCCGGCGCGACCTCGAAGCGCTGGCGCCCGAGATCCAGCAGCTAGACGTGGGCGTTGGCGATGTCGTCTGCGTCCATCAGGGCAGCGTCACCCTCGAGGAGCGCGCCAGCCCGTTGGCAAAGGCGGTCGAAGCGTCGGCGCTTCCGCTGTTCGTGCCCTTCGAGGTGGTGGAGTTGACGGATCCGCAGCCGTCTGTTCAAGCCTGCGAAAGGCGCGAGGAGCCGCTGAGGGAGATCCGAGAGTGGCTCGAAAACCGTCTGGTTCCCCGACTCCGGGAGCTCAGCTGCGGGGCTCCGCCCTGGCAGTTACCGCTGGTCCTGTGCCTGGATCTGAGGAGTTGTGAACCGTGCGGAAGCGACGATGGAGATTGCTCCACGCCCGGTTCGCTGGACTCGGGTGTCCAAGGCTGGACCTTGACCCTGGGCGCAGCAGGGTGCGGCATCCGTGCGGGGCTGGATGCGGACTACGACCAGCTCGTCGCTGTGACCCTGAGTGGCCTCACCGGCGTACTGAGCGGCCGCTCCAGTTGGGGCGAGCTGCTGCTGTCGGGTCAGCTTCGTTGCTCCGACCGAGCGTTTCGCGTGTGTGAGGGCGAACTGCGGCGGGTCGCCTGGCTGCCTGCGCTGTTCGTCTACGCGTGCCCTGGGTACGAGGAGAGCTTCGAGGCGGCGACGTGGGGCAGAGTGGCCGAGCTACTCGACGCCGGCAGCCGAATGTCTTGAAAGCGCGTGCCCTGGGACAATAGCGGGTTCCCACGCCTCGCAGGTGCTGACAGGATAAGGAGATGGCCGGCCGCACGTTTGCGATTGGAGATGTCCACGGGGACACCCAGGCTCTATTCAAGCTGCTCTCTTGTTTTCCTGCGCTCGACCCGGAAGACACGCTGATCTTTCTTGGAGACTACATCGATCGAGGGCCTCGCTCCGCGCAGGTGATCGACTACATCCGAAACCTTCCCGGGACCATTCCCGCGAAGGTGGTCGCGCTCCGAGGCAACCATGAGGACGCCTGGTTGCGGGTGATTGATCGCGGGTGGGATGAGTTCGTGTTGCCTCCCGGTAATGGCTGCCTGGCCGCGTACCGCTCATTCGTCGGCGGTGCGCCACCTGAAGAAGGGGAGCTGCCGACGCCGGAGGAACGGGCGTCGATGTTGACGGGGTCCTTCTTCCCTCCAGAGGTGGTCGATTGGTTCCGCTCCTTGCCCTACTGGTACGAGGATGACCACGCGATCTACGTCCACGCTGGGCTACCCCACGGGCCCGAGGGGTTTCTGCACCCGAAGGACGTGAAGGCGCCGATAGCGTTGCTGTGGTGTCGCGATGAGGCCTTTTTCAGGGACTATCGCGGAAAGATGGTCGTGTTTGGGCACACCCGTACCGAGTACCTTCCGCCGGAGCTCAGCGACTACACCCCCGACGATCCAACGGACCTGTGGGCGGGCCCTGCGGTCGTGGGGATTGATACGGGGTGCGGCAACGGCGGCTTTCTGACCGGGCTCGAGCTG
>JAUILJ010000749.1 GCA_030433055.1 Polyangia bacterium | reverse complement strand
TGGCAGTCTGTCTGCCGACCACCCCGTCCGGTACGCCAAACCCCAGCCTGATCCCGGCGCCGTCGCTCTACTATCCAATGAACCCTGGAGACATTGACACGTCGGGCGCTGCCCCGCGGATCTTGAATCGGGGGTCGACGACAGGGCTGGATTCCGACGTCGTCTCGGGGTCGCTGACCCAGGTTCCGGGCGTCGCGAGCGGTGCCGTGCACTTCGCTTCGGCGAGCCTCACCCACACCCTCAGTGGCACGGACGCCGCGAGCCTCAAGACCAGCGCGATCACGATCAGCCTTTGGGCGCGCCGGGATACGCTCGCGCCGGCGCGGCAGATGGTGATCAACCTGGGCAACGGAGACGGGCCGCTGAACCAAGGTTCGTGGACCGGTGTGGGCATTCAGCTGCGCCCCGAAGGCGCCAACTTCTTCGTCGAAGGTGGGCCCAAGAACAACGGCGCGGCAAACGAGGTGAGCGTCCTCTACGATTGCATGGCTCCCGTTCGCTGGAACCACTTCGCGGGAGTGTTCGATCCCAGCGTTCCCGAGCTACGGATGTACCGCGATGGCGTGCTGGTCAAGACGACACCCACGAGCTACTCCGCCCTCGCGTATGGGAACGTCGGCCTAGTGCTCGGGCGCCATTCGTACTACCAAAACCGCTACCTCGACGCCGACCTGGATGAAGTTGCCGTGTGGAATCAGGCGCTCTCGGACGCAGAGGTCTACGAGGTGTATGTCGCCGGCGTGAATGGTCTGCCGATCCCGACCGCGGTGATCGTGAACTGAGCAGGGGTCACGGCGCTCGCGCTCATCGGTGTTTCCTCGCCGAGGCGAGAGTTCGTATTCAGACGATGCGGCAGGGTGGCGACAGGGCCGTCGCCGGGCGCCTGTCTGCGACGAGTCCGAAGTTTCTACCCTGGGGCCAGCCCGGAAACCCACGCTGGCGGCGCGTTCCAGCGCGGCCGGACTGCAAGTCGGTCGGACGATTGATTCAGCGTGGGGTTTCGAGCTACGCTCCCGTAGGTGCATGCGTCGAATGGCTTGGACACCGGATCGGAACCGCTCATCAAGGGCCTGGCGTTCAACTCGGTCGTAGAAGCCGTACGCACCCTGCGGGGCGAAGCGGGTGTGCAAGAGCTGTTTGGGTCCGTGCCAAAAAGCCTCGGGCTGCGACTCAAGCAACAGGAGATCCTGGTCTCCGGCTGGTACCCGGTGGCGACCTACTGTGAGCTGCTGGCTGGGGTGCGGCGCCTGGGAGGCGAGCCGTTCGTGCGCGACGTCGGGGCGGTGTCGATGAAGTCGGATCTCACCTCGATACACCGTTTGTTGCTCAAGATGCTCTCGCCCGGCACGGTGATGTCCATCTCACAGCGCATGTTTCCTCGCTATTTTACCGCGGGGAAAATCGAGACAGCCGAGAAGGGCGATCGCTATCTTAGAGCACGCTACTCCGGCTGTCGGGGGTGGAGCCGTGACATGTGGGTCGAGCAGTTTGCGGGCGCCGAGTGCTTCCTCCAGCTGGCCGGCGCCAAGGCCGTGACGTTCAGGTCCCTGCTTGGCGGCCGAGAAGGCGATACTGAGGCGGTGGTCGAGGCCCGCTGGGGCTAGACCCGCGCGAGCCCTCCCGCGGCGCGCCGTTGCAGCCGTCGGGCGAATCAGGTAACCCCAGTGACCCAAGCCGGCGCCAGGGCCGCGCTGCAAAACCATTGAAGTTTTGGATGGATAACATCCAACCTTTCGACTTTTCCGATGCCTCTACGAGGCGCACACTCCGGGGCAGATCGCTCCTACCAAAGGACTCTCGAATACATGGCCAATCAGTCATTGGACTCGTTCTCCACCAAGAGCGAGCTCGAGGTGGGCGGGAAGAAGCTCGCTTACTTCAGCTTGCCCAAGTTCGCTGCCTCCTCCGGCGTGGACGTCGCGAAGCTACCGTACTCCCTCAAGATCCTGCTCGAGAACCTGCTCCGGCACGAGGACGGCAAGGCCGTCAGCCGAGATGACGTGCTGGGCTTGGCCAAGTGGGATCCCGGCGCCGCCCCCACGACGGAAATCGCCTTTCACCCAGCGCGGGTCGTGCTCCAGGACTTCACGGGTGTACCAGCAGTCGTGGACCTCGCGGCGATGCGGGACGCGATGGCGGACATGGGCGGCGACGCCGCCAAGATCAATCCGCTGTTCCCGTCAGAGTTGGTCATCGACCACTCGGTGCAGATTGACTACTACGGAAACAACCAGGCGCTCGGTCTGAACACCAAGCTCGAGTACCAGCGCAACGGCGAACGCTACCAGCTCCTGCGCTGGGGTCAGACCGCGTTCAACAACTTCGAGGTGGTTCCTCCCGGAACAGGAATCGTGCACCAGGTCAACCTGGAGTACCTGGCGCGGGTGGTCTTCGAACAGGACGGCGTGGCGTACCCGGATAGCTTGGTAGGCACCGACAGCCACACCACGATGATCAATGGCATCGGCGTCCTCGGATGGGGCGTCGGCGGCATCGAGGCGGAAGCTGCGATGCTGGGGCAGCCCATCAACCTCTTGGTCCCCAACGTGATTGGCTTCAAGCTTCACGGCAAGCTGCCCGAGGGCGCCACGGCGACGGACTTGGTGCTCACGATCACGCGCATGCTGCGCGATCGTGGCGTGGTGGCGAAGTTCGTCGAGTTCTACGGTGAAGGGCTCGACAGCCTGCCCCTCGCGGATCGCGCGACCATCAGCAATATGAGCCCCGAGTTTGGCTCCACGTGTGCGATCTTCCCCATCGACGCCCAGACCGTGGACTACGTGCGCTTCAGCGGTCGCTCCGAGGAGACTGCCCAGCGCATCGAGGCGTACGCAAAGGCGCAGGGGCTGTACCGCACGTCAGACACGCCGGACCCCGACTTCAGCGATACCCTGACGCTCGATCTGGGCACGGTGGAGCCGACGATCAGCGGCCCCAAGCGTCCGCAGGACAAGGTGCTGCTCAAGGATGCTGCGCAAGCCTGGGAGAAGACCCTCGCTGAGCTACTGACGGCGAGCAAGCAAGACGTCTCCGCGAAGTCGAAGCGCACACCAGTTGAGCTCGACGGCGAGCAGTTCGAGCTGGGCCATGGTGACGTAGTGATCGCCGCCATCACCAGCTGCACGAACACGTCGAACCCGTCGGTGATGATGGGCGCCGGGCTCCTGGCGCGAAACGCGGCTGCCAAGGGGCTGAAGGTCAAGCCCTGGGTGAAGACCAGCCTGGCCCCCGGCTCCCGGGTGGTCACTCGCTACCTCGCCAAGTCCGGGATGCTCAACGAGCTAGAGAAGCTCAAGTTCAACATCGTCGGCTATGGCTGCACCACCTGTATCGGCAACAGCGGTCCGCTGCCGGAGCCTGTCAGTCAGGGGATCCGCAGCGCGAACTTGGTGGCCGTGAGCGTGCTCAGCGGTAATCGCAACTTCGAAGGTCGCATCAACCCAGACGTCCGCGCCAACTACCTCGCGAGCCCGCCGCTCGTCGTTGCATACGCGCTCGCGGGGCGGATGAGCTTCGATTTCGCGAGCGAGCCCCTCGGTCAGGACGGCGACGGCAACGACGTCTTCCTCAAGGACATCTGGCCGTCGCCCGCCGAAGTGCAGAAGACGCTGCTGGCGAACCTGGATCGAGAGATGTTCTCCAGCGAGTACGCGCACGTCTTCGAGGGCGATGAGAGTTGGCGCAGCATCCAGATCCCTGACGGGAACCGCTTTGGCTGGGATCCGAAGAGCACCTACGTGCGTCGTCCAACGTTCTTCGACGGGCTGGCGAAGGAGCCCGCTCCAGTGACCAACATCGCTGGCGCGAGGGTGCTGGCCATGCTCGGTGACTCCGTCACCACGGATCACATTTCTCCCGCCGGATCGATCGCCGAGGACTCCCCTGCGGGCAAGTACCTCAAGGAGCACGGCGTCGAGAAGAAGGACTTCAACTCCTACGGCTCGCGCCGCGGGAACCATGAGGTGATGGTGCGCGGCACCTTCGCCAACATCAGGCTCCGCAATCAGCTCGCCCCGGGCACCGAGGGTGGGTGGACTCGCCACCTGCCTGACGGTCAGCAACTCAGCATCTTCGACGCCGCGGAGAAGTACCGTGCGGAAGGCATTCCGCTCGTCGTGCTGGCCGGCAAGGAGTACGGCTCGGGTTCGAGCCGCGACTGGGCGGCGAAGGGCACCTTCATGCTGGGCATCCGCGCTGTCATTGCCCAGAGCTACGAGCGAATTCATCGCTCCAACTTGATCGGTATGGGTGTGCTGCCCTTGGAGTTCATCAACGGGCAGAGCCGCGAGACCCTCGGTCTCACTGGTGAAGAGGTGATCGATATCACCGGCATCGCCGACGACCTCAAGCCAGGCAAGCAGCTGAAGGTGACTGCGAAGCGCGCCGACGGCAGCAACGTGGACTTCGAAGTCTGCACCCGCATCGATACTCTGGTGGAGCTCGACTACTACCGTCACGGTGGCATCTTGCA
>JAUILJ010000748.1 GCA_030433055.1 Polyangia bacterium | reverse complement strand
CACCCTCCAGACCGAGTGTGGCTTCGCTCGAGATGGAGCTGCGTATCGGTGCCTCCCCGCCTCGGGGCACCTCGTGTACACGGACGTCGCGTGCACTCGACCCGCGGTCCAACCGACCGCCAGTGAGGACGCGACGGCTCGACTGATCGCGGTCGATACCTCGTCACCCAAGATCTGTGACCCAGCGCCGGAGGTACACCACCGCGTGTTTCGAGCGGGAGCGAAGCTCCCAGCGTCGACCCAGCTGTACGACGCCGACTGCGCACCGCTCGGCTCCCGGGAGGCGTACGAGATCGCCGAGGAGGTACCCATCGAAGCCACGGTCGTCGCTCAGGTGACGTCGGAGCCGCTGAATGGTCGAATCCAGGCCCGGGTGCTGCAGGCGGAGGACGGCACTCAGCAGCCCTTCAAGCTGTACGACCAGGAGCTCGCGACGCGAGTGCACGACCAGTACGGAGTGTTCGCTCCCGTGGTCGTCAGCTATGTGATCGATGCATTCTCGGACGCGAGCTGTGGCACGTCGGTCGGCAAGCTCGCCACCGCGACCTGTACTTCTGGGTATGGTGTCGCCGCGAGCGGCACGAACGCCTGCCCTGGGCAGCCGCAGTTCTTCAGGGTGGACGCCACCCAGCAAACATCCGCCTACCAAGGCTCCGTGGACGACTGTTTCCTCACGGAACAAATGCACCCGGTCACTGAGGAGCTGGACTGGAGCGAGTTCGTCCCCCGGACAAGGCACCTTCGCGGTGAAGAGCGCATTCGAGCAGTCTACGCAGGGTCGCCCGGCAGCGACGCGGACATCGAGTGGATAGGCTGGTACGACTCCAAGTTCGACATGGACTGCATTCCCCGAACGGTCGAAGGCGGGGGCGAGCGCTGCCTGCCCGGGCGTGATCATCAAGCCAGTCGATTCTCGGACGCCGAGTGCCGAGTACCCCTGCTCTCGGTGCCGGAATGCGCCGACGAACTCGACCCGCCCAGGCTGATCGTCGCCGGCGGACTAGACGGCAACTACACGGTTCATCCCGTGACGGGACGCAGCGTCACGGACATCGTCTACATCGCAGACGGTCACAAATGCTCACCCTCGACCGCCGACCTGGACGAGTACTACGTCGGCGGAGCGCCGATGGACATCGGAGAGTTCGCCGAGGTGACGGAGGTCACCGACTAGCGGTCACGCGCCAGCCTTGTGCAGGTAAGGCTCCAGGTCGGGCGCGGCTTCTTCCGTAAGGAAACTCTCGACGACGCGCATCCCCGCGTCGCGTAGCATGCTCAGGCCCGCTCCACGATTTCGGGGGTGAGGATCGATGAGCGCGACATAAACCGCCCCAACTCGCCGTGCGATCATCTGCTTGGCGCAAGATGGAGTGCGCTGGTGAAAGGAGCACGGCTCGAGGGTGACGAACGCCGTAACGTCTTCGAGATCGCCCTCCACCTGGCTCAACGCCATCGGCTCTGCGTGGTACTCGAACGGGGGCTGAGTGAAGCCGCGCGCGATGATCTGCCCACCTCTCACCAGCACGCAGCCCACCGGGGGATTGGGCAAGCACGCGGGGAGCGCCCGCCTGCCCTCCTCGATCGCCGCCCGCATGAACTGCTCAGCCGTCGCTGCGTCGATCGCTGGCGCAGTGGGAACGATGAGTGTCACGGCGCGGCCTTGGTGTCGCTGCCATCACTGGCGCTCGTGCCATAGGCCTCGAGCTCGAAGAGCACCTTCGCGCCGTCCGTGGTGCTCTCGTTCTTGACCATCGCGTTGATGGGCACCTTGGTGTGATTCCAGACTCGGCCCTTGGAGTGGATGTTCATGACCTTGAAATCGTAGTCTCGGTAGTAGCAGCCCTTGAACTCCCCCGCGGGCACCTTCACGTCTTCCTGCGGCAGGCCCTCCAGGCTGTCAATCGCGAGCGCCGCGAGTTGCCCACTGAAGCCCTTCATCGCGGCGTTCAACAGCGGCCCGCTGAGCGAATGAGTCTGGCCCGTTGGTAGCTTGACCTTGGCCTGCTTCACGTCGAAGTTCTTCGACGCACGGCCACCTTCGAAGTCGATCAAGATCTCCACCTCGGTCAGCTTTCCGCTCGGATCATGCATCTCGAAGCGGATCCAGAATGCATCGCCCTCCTTACCGGTGATGCGGTAGGTGAGGTCCCCCGCCGGCGCGCCGTTGCGCGACGTCTTGAAACGGCTCCATTGCCCCACGGCAAAAGGCATGGGCTGCGTACCCGAGCGTGCTCCGGCAGCCGCTTGCGTGCCACCGCCGCTCGCGCTCGCCGCCGGCGCAGCGACCGCAGAAGGCTCTGCCTTCGACTCCCCCCGCAAGTCGTCGATCTTCTTGCAACCCAAGCTGGCCACCAGGAGCGTGGCCAACGCGAGAGAAGCGCCACGAGGAGTGATGGCCAATTTGCGGTCATTTGCGGGCAAACGAGAGGAAAACATACCTCTCGAAGTAGCGGCTCCGCTGACACATCGCAAGGCTTCGGACTATCCTCATGGGGATGTCTCCGCAGCGCCGCCCCGAGGAGCCCGAGGAGTCCGGTGCCTGGCGTGCCCTGGGTCGGGGACTGGCCGCCACTCGCAGAGCGCGCAGAGTTGCCTCGCGAGGCTGGACCCTGAGCGGAGCACTCCTGAGTGCCACACTGCTCGTTCGCTGCGTCTTACCCCCGAGCTTCGATGGGTATGAGTCGGCTTCGGCGGGGGCCGCGGGGACCTCGAGTGGAGGGAGCGGGGGAACAGGCAGTGCCGCGGGGGCCGGCGGGAGCGGAGCCGCTGCAGGGAGTGGAGCCGCTGCAGGGAGTGCTGGAGCGACAGACGCTGGGAGCGACGCCGCGGACGGCGGAATCAAACCCTGGGGCGCCCACTGCCAGCGAAGCGATGAGTGCGGCAATGACTTGTTCTGCACCAAAGACATGTCCAGCGCGGGCGCGTTCGCGCTGTACCTGAGCGTGAGCGCCCCGACCTGCGCCTCGAGTTGCGACGCCGCGAACGTGGACTGCACGGGCCCCAACGGAAAGCCGGGCACCTGCGTGGGCGTCGGGACGAACGGCGCCTGTATCCAGAGCTGCGACGTGGAGTTCAGCGGCTTCGAGTGTCGGATGGGCAGCGAGTGCCTGCATGAGTGGAGCTACGACGGATTCGGCCTCTGCGCGGTCAAGTGCAAGCAAGACTCCGACTGCAGCTACATCGAGGGAGCCCCCAAGTGCCGAGCCGACGGGATCTGCGACTTCAGCGTCGATCCGGCGCCCCTCGATGACTGCTCCCAGGCCGACTGCAGCTGCTACCCGGATCCGTTCGGAAGCAAAGGCACCTGCCGGATCCCGTGCGAGAGCGACACTGACTGCCCGACGCACACCGGATCGGGAAAACAGATGTTCTGTCCCAACGCGAGCCCAAACCAGCCCGCCTACTCGTTCTGCATCATTCCATGCGACAATCCAGGCGCGGCAGACGCGACGTGTGATCCCCTGGGGCTGAAGTGCGCGGCGTTCGCAGGCAGAGCAGGCTGCACCGATCCCGACGCGCTGTAGCAGGCACGGTGGCTGTTGATTGGCAGGTGTTGTTCAACACCCCTGCCTGGTCGCCGCTAGCAAACTCGGCGACGGCGCCGCTCAGAAGCGGAGTCGGTAGCGCAGTGACGCGCTGCCAGGCCCTGCCGCCACGTCGATCTGGTTGGCCGAGTCATGGGACAGCCAGAGATACGTGCCTCCGATCAACCCCACTCCCCCCACCACCCAGGAGACCCAGGAGATCGTCGCGAGCTGCTCACCATCGGCGACCAGGCCATCACCTTCGGCGTCGCAGCGCTTGTCGGGGCAGTGGTCGTCGGCTTGGTCGCGTTTGGAGCGCGCGAGGCTCGCGGTCAACGCTCCCGAGATCACGCCCAGCACGCCCACACCACCGACGATGATGGCTAGCGTCGGGGGCCCGGAGCTCGCACCACCTGTATCCCCAGGGATACTGTTGGCGACGGGAGCCGAGGTACCCGGAGCGGACTTGCTCGTCCCGGGAGCGGGGACCTTCGGCGCCGGGGCGGGCAGCGCGAGCATGAGTTCCTGCGTGGCTCCTTCCGCGAGCTCCAGATCCTTCACGGATTCACCGCCGTCGGCGGCGATCACCACGATGTGGTGCTTGCCGGGATTGACCGGAATCGCCACGCCCAAGCTCGCGCTGGAGATCTGCTCGCCATTTCGCTCGACTCGAGTCGTGGACGGCGAACCAGGCGGCAGCTTCAAGGTCAGCCGGGGAAGCCTGGGCTCCAGCGCCGCTGCCCGCTGCTTCGCGATCGGGATGCGTTCGTCACCAGGAGCCATCGAAGCCGCTGCCTCCAGGAAATGTGCCCAGCTGCTCGCGAGCTTTCCGTCCTGCTCCTCGCACAGCGCCAGGTTCAGCAGCGTTCCTGATGCGCGCTTGAGGCTCAAGCTCGCGCGCCGCTTGGGTCACGCTGCGCCGCGCCTCCCACGCCAGGAACCGGCAC
>JAUILJ010000747.1 GCA_030433055.1 Polyangia bacterium | reverse complement strand
CTCTGAAAATCTCCAGGGAAATTGCCGCGCGCGCACTGACCGACTTACGGGTGAAGACCTGCCCAACGCTGATCGGATCGAGAAAGATCCGAACTACACCGTGCGCGCCTGGATGGCCGTGATCACCTACCTGCTCAGCGACTACCGCTTCTTGAACGACTGAGGGAGACGAAATGGAACGCCGACGCTTTCTACAAGCCGCAGCAGCAGCCGGACTCGCTCTCACCGCCCCGGTTGCGTTCAACTCAGCCCGCGCGGAAGGCGCATTCGCGGGGCCCTACTGGATCCTGGTACACGCTTCCGGAGGATGGGATCCGACGCTGATGTTCGATCCCACGTTGGAAGCCACCCACACTCGCCTCTACACGCAGACCGCGAAGCTAGGGAACATCCCCTTCGCGCCGATCGACCTCGATCTCGACGCGATGGGAGTCGATCCAGACCCAACGCTGAACTACGCCAGCTACCTAAAGAGCAATGAGCAGTTCTTGAATCTGTATGGCAGTCGAATGACCGTCATCAATGGGGTCGACACCAAGACGAACAACCATGACAGTGGAACTCGCACTATCTGGAGTGGCAAGACGCAGGAGGGCTACCCCTCTCTGGGAGCGCTGATCGCGGCGAACAAGGCTCCCGAGGTGCCGATGGCGTTCGTCAGCGGTGGTGGCTACGACGCGACGAATGGGCTTGTTGGGTTGACTCGAGTGACGAGTGTGAGTGCGCTCACTCGGATCGCGCGACCCAACTTCGTTGACCCGGGCAATCTGGATGGTGATACCTACCACACGCCAGATACCTGGAGCCGCATAGCGCGTTTCCAGAAGGAAAGGATTCAACGCCTCGAGGCGAAGGAGAAGCTGCTCCAGCCGCGAGTCGCGATGAGCGCACTGGAACTCGCGAGAGCGGCTGATGGTGAACTCGCCAAATTGCAGCTGCCAGACGAGCTCGTTGACATCCCTGGCGGTGGGTTGGGAGACCTCGAGCGATTCATGCAGCAAGCGCAGATCGCGGTCCACGCATTCAAGAGTGGTGTTGGCGTGAGCGCCACGCTGGGGCTGGGTGGCTTCGACACCCACGCCAACCACGATCGGGATCAGAGAGAGCAGCAGGCCAAGCTGCTCGGGGGCATCGACTATCTGATGACCTATGCCGCTTCTCAGGGCCTGGGCGACAAGATCTTCGTCCTGGTTGGTTCCGACTTCGGGCGTAGCCCCTACAACGATCGCGATGGCAAGGATCACCACCCGATCTCGAGCTTCTTCGCGATGGGGCCCGGGATCCCCGGAGATCGACTCATCGGCGGCACCACTCCGGATCGACTCCCGATGGCGGTCGATCCTGCCTCACTGTCGACCGTGTCCAGCAACGGGACGGTCGTCACCCCAGCGCACATCCAGCGCGCCTTGAGACGCCTTGCTGGCGTGGACGAGTCGGACATCTCGGCGCAGTTCCCGCTCGAAGGTACAGACCTGCCGCTCTTCGGCTGACGGCCGCCAAGGCTTACAAACCAAAAACGCCTGGGTGAGCACCCAGGCGTTTTTGCGTGATGCGCACTCAGCGCAACCTTCGAATGTTTGTGGAGCCGAGGGGGATCGAACCCCTGACCTCAAGACTGCCAGTCTAGCGCTCTCCCAGCTGAGCTACGGCCCCGAAAGGGACGCGGACTCTGACATGCATCATCGAGCTTGGCGAGCCCTTTTTTGGCGATTTAGCCCGCTCAGGTGCGTTTCTTCATGGCGCACTCCGGTGCTTCGTTTCGCCTGTGAGACGCTGCTCCCCACAGTGACAGGGAGCCGTCCTGCGTTCTGCACAGCGGGTGATCCAGATGTCTCTGGTGGCGGACTCAGTGCCCGTGGCGGACTCAGTGCCCGTGACCGTCACCGGGCCCATGGCCCTGACCGCGTCCACTGCCATCTCCACGGCCCCGTCCGCTGCCGTCGCCGCGGCCGCCGCCGGGCTTGGGGCCGCCGGGTCCACCTGGAGCTCCGCGCAGTTTCAGCTGATCGATCAGACGCTGGGCGGCGGCTCTCGCCTGCTGTGGATCCACTTGGCCAGGCGCAGCGGGGGGCGTGGGATGGGCAACCTGAGCGGTCGCGGGTGGCGGCTCCGCCGGTTCCACTTCGGCCTGGGCTTGAGCAGGTTGCTCAGGCTTCACCAGGTTCTGAGGACCATCGTCGGTCGCGATCACGTAGATGCCCGCCAACAGGAACAGCGCACAGCCGAGGAGGCTCACCCAACCTGGGGTGCGAGGCTCATCGCTATCTAGCGCGTCCTCGTCGTGTTCGTCGTCGTGACTCTGCTCGTCCTGGTCTGCGTGAGATTCGGCTGACATCTTGGCTTCTCCGGCGAGCACCTGAAGGTGCGAGGCCTTCGTTCCTGTATTGGCGCCCTGCTCCTGGGTCAAGCATGCTGGACGATGCAGGACCGCCACTCCATGTTTGCCCAGCCGCCTTTCAATGCGTCTTGCCCACGCTATAGGATGTCTCTGTGACCAGCCTTTCCTTCGGTGTCGTCGCCGCTGACGAACGGACGGCAGATGCGCTGCGAGAGTTTGGTCACGCTCTCGGGACGAGCACCGGGCTGACCATCCAGACGCTGACGGTGCCCGACAACGAGGCCCTCGTATCCCGCCTGGCGGCCGCAGAGATCGATGCCGCCTGGGCGCCGCCGTTGGTCGCTCTGGAACTCCAGCAACGTCAGCTCGCCGAGCCCTGGTTGGTCGTTCAGCGTGGCTTCAGCGCGGGGTACCACTCAGCGCTGTTCGTTCGTGCCGATTCTGAACTCGCTGCGGTGGAAGAGTTGCGGGGGAAACGTGTGGCCTGGGTCAACCGGGATTCTGCGTCCGGCTTCGTAGCCCCCCGGTGGCGCATGCGGGGGCTGGGCTTCGACCCCGACGAGCTGTTCCTCGAAGAGCGCTTTCTCGGGGATCACCTGGCGGTTGCCAGGGCGGTGCTCGAGAGGGAGGTGGACGTTGGCGCCACCCACATCGCGGTGGATCCCAACACGGGGCAGCTGCGCTCGGCCCCCTGGATGGAGGTTGGAGCGGGCGCGGGAGACATTCGAGTCATCGTGCTCATCGGACCCATTCCGGGGGACGTGATCGTTGGCGCAGCGCGAATTCCGGTCGCCGTTCGCCAGCGCTTCACCGCGGCACTGCTCGCCCTACCCGCTGCGGCTCGTCCGTACGCCGAGGTGGTCTTTCAGGCGCACCGCTTCGATCCCGCACCTCGGGGGCACCTCGATCTGCTCAAAGGCCTGGCCCGCGACGGCAAGCGTTGAGAATCCCGCAGTTCTTGACCCTGAACCGTGAGCAACCCTAACCTGCCTCAGGGCTCGGAGCCCGTTACGACATGGCACAGCAGCAACAGCGCTATCGCGTCGTCCAACGCATCGCGGCGGGCGGAATGGCAGAGGTGTTCCGTGCCGAGAGCGCGGGCCTCGAGGGTTTCAAGAAGAAGGTCGCGATCAAGCGCGTCCTGCCTCACCTATCGGAGAAGAAGCAGTTCATCGGGATGTTCCTCGATGAGGCGCGGCTGAGCGCCCATCTATCCCATTCGAACTGCGTTCAGGTCTTCGATATCGGTGTCGGCGACAACACGTACTTCATCGTCATGGAGTTCGTGGATGGCGCCGACTTGAAGGCGACCATCGAGTACACCCGCAAACACTACCGCACTTTCCCTGTGGAAGAAGCGGTGGCGATCTGCGTCAAGATTTGCGAAGGGCTCGCCTACGCCCACGAGCTCAAAGACGACAACGGTGAGCCACTCCACATCGTTCACCGCGACATGTCTCCGCCCAACGTGCTGATCACTCGCTTCGGTGAGGTCAAGATCGTGGACTTTGGTCTGGCCAAGGCCAACAGTCAGCTGGAGCACAGCGAGCCAGGCATCATCAAGGGCAAGTTCAGCTACCTGTCTCCGGAAGCTGCGCTGGGTCACTCGGTTGATGCCCGCACCGACATCTTTGCGGTGGGAATCATCCTTTGGGAGATGCTCGCCGGGCGCAGGTTATTCCTTGGGGAAACGGACTTGGAGACCGTGCGCCAAGTCCAGGCCGCGAAGATCCCGAGCATTCGTGAACTCAACCCGGACGTGCCGCCCGAGCTAGAACAAGTGCTCTCGGCGTCGTTGGCGCGGGATCCCGCGGTCCGCTACCAGACCGCGCGAGATCTTGGCCGCGACCTCAACGAGATCTTGTTCCGCACCGGAGGGCGGGCGGTGTCGGCGTTCGACATCGCGACCTTGGTGCAGCAGGTCATCGAGGCGCGGGATCAGGACAAGACCCAGCGCCCGAAGGACAAGGCGTCGATCATCGGAGAGCTGATCGACGACGCACTCTTCGAGTTCACCTCGCTTGAGGAAGGCGAGGAGGGTGATCGCAGCACCGCAGGCGATCTGGGGGCTGCGCCGCTCAACCTCGGCTCGTTCGAGAACGTTGGCGATTGGGCTTCCGACTTGGAGGACATTGCG
>JAUILJ010000746.1 GCA_030433055.1 Polyangia bacterium | reverse complement strand
CCCGATGGCAGCGAGGTCCGAGGAGGCTACGACAGCGACGGCAGGCTGTGCCAGATCACGAACGAGGCCGGCCAGACGTGGCTTTATGAATACGACGCCGAGGGCTGCCTCCTGGCAGACACTGACTTCGCTGGGCGGCGTCGCCGCTTCGAGCACGACCCCCTCGGCCGGCTCATTGCCGTCGAGACTGACGGCGGGCGCACGCTCTACGAGCGTGACCCGCGTGGGCTCATCACCGGGATCAGTGGACCTGACGACGACGAGCTCAACTTCAGCTACAACCGGCGTGGGCAGCTGATGGCCAGCAGCGACGGCAGCGTCGAGGTCGAGTTCGAGCGGGACGCGAGCGGTTGGTTGGTCGGCGAGCACACTCGCTTCGACGGGCAGGACCTGCACGTCGCCACCGAGCGCTCGCGTGCTGGCGATCGGCTCGCGCTCAACACCAGCCGGAGCGCGCGTCAGGAACACCGAGACCTCAACGGCCTGGTGAGCGATGTGGAAGACCAGGAGCGAGGCGCTATCCGCTTCGAGCGCGACGCAGCGGGCAGGGTCGTCAAGCGGCGCTACGCCGCGTCCGGAACGCTGGAAGACGACTGGGACGCTGCAGGTCAGCTACGCTACCGCACGCTCCGCACACCAGGCTCCGGGAAGCTGAGCACGGAACCCGAGTGGGTTGGAGGCCCGAGGCACGACACTCAGCGCTTCTTCGAATACGGGCAAACTGGCGAGCTTATCCACTCGAGCAGCACGGGGCGAGAGACGCGCAACGCGCGCTACGACGGCCGACATCGGCTGCTCGAGTACGAAGCGAACGGAGTCAGCCAGCGCTTCGAATACAGCCCGACCTCGAACCCCTATCCCGCTGGCGAAGGAGCAGAGTCTCGCGCCTACGGCAGCGCGGAGGAGCTACTGCAGCGGGGTGAGCTCAGCTACGTCTACGATGCGGAGGGACGGCTGATCGAGGAACGCGATTTTCACACGCAAAAACTCAAGCGCAGCTTCACCTGGGACGCCTGGGGGCGGCTCCGCTCGGTCGCTACGGATCCAGACCACCGGGTGGAGTTCGAGTACGACCCGTTCTATCGGCGCATTGCCAAGCGCGTCGTGGAGCGCGACACGGTGCTCGAGTGCCACCACTACGTATGGGACAAAGCGGCGCTGCTCGAAGACCGCTGTGTGGTGGGCTCGGCGCCCAGCGTCAGCTACCTCTACGCCGACGAGCACGACGCCATCCCGATCGCTCATCGGAACCTCGCCAGTGAGGAGTGGGTTCACTATTTCAGCGACAACAACGGCTTCGTGGAACACCTGGTCGACGAGTCGGGAGGCATCCTGGGCACGCTGCAAGCCTCGGCGTTCCGCAAGGCAACGTCAACGTCCGAAACGTCCACGCAGCTACGCTCTCCCGGTCAGTTTCTCGATCCCGAAACAGGCCTGCACTACAACCGCTGCCGCTACTACGATCCGGATGCGGGGCGATACATCAACCCCGACCCCATCGGGATCCTTGGCCCCGGCGGGCTCAACCTCTACGCGTACTGCCCGAACCCGATCAGCTGGTCCGACCCCGCAGGCCTCGACCACGCCCTCACCGTCACCGGCAGCGGGGTCAGCTCGATGAGCCAACCTTCACTCTCGAGAAGCAGCCCTTCCTCGGGCAGCCTATCCTACTACGCTGGTCGCGGCGGGCCCAGGGGCGCGAACCCGCCGCTTCCGGGCGGCAATACTCATGACCTGTGGCCAACCGCGGCGTACCACTCCGAGCAGCGCTTCTCCCACGATCTGATCACCCAGGCGCGAGCCAACCCGGGTCGCTTCGGGCCTGGCCCGGATGGAACCCGTCAACAGTTCAACCTGGGCGGCTCACTCCCCCCATGCCCCGCGTGTCACGCCTCGATGATGCGCGCCGCCCAGGAGAGCGGAGCGGACATCCACTACAGCTGGGGCACTCCCCCAAACACCATGAGCTACGCGGGAGGGTCCGGTACGCCCTCGGCAACACCTGGCAACGCTACCAACTTGCTGAACGCGTACGGACACCAGCCCATCGGCTGGGACACGAGCACCGCAACCCCGAACCCCAACCTGGCCTACGGCACTGGGTCCAACGCGGTGAACACGCCAACCCAGGCCTGGGGCTACAGCATCCCTCCGGGCGCGTGGACCGAGTACAACAACCAGAAGTGACTCAGGCGAGCGGCAGATCCCTCGCTAGCCGCGCTGCTGCGGGCATCGCCGCACTCCCCTGATAGCGCAGCGCCGCGAACAGCGAGGTGATGTCCTCCGCGCAGCAGAACGCGGGGAGCGGAAACGTGATGCGGCAAACTCCCGAAGGATCCCCGCCGCTGCGTGCACTCCCGTCCGCCGACGCGCCGACGTGAGACGCGAACCAGTCGTCCGCGGCCCAGTGCGCGCGGAACAGGTCGTCCAGCCCAAAGCGCGACGCCTTGAAGCTGAACCCACCCGGTGACCCAGTCGGCCGCGCACCGAGGTGCAGCGCTTCCTCGCCACCGTTACGAATCACCCACTCGAGCTCGGCCTCCGAGGGCAAGCGAAACCCCTCACGCTGTGCAAACTCGAGCGCGGCCTGCCTGGTCATGCCTTCGGCCTCACCTAAGCTGCGTTGCAGCAAGAACGGCCGGAGCGACACATCCACGCAAGGAGTAGCCGCCTCGCCATCGATGCGCAGGGAGTACTCCCAGTCCTCGTCCCACTCCACCTGGGCGGCGACGGAGGCGATGTCTTCGTCACTCAGCCCCATGCGAAACTTTCCGCCCGGAACTACGGCAAACTCCGGCCCCTGGGGGCCAGGGCGCAGGGACGGCAGCCCCTGTCCATCCGCCGCGCCGACGAGCTCCCAGCCGTCTCCAAGGCTCTCTGAGAGCTGGCGCACCAAGTTGCTGTGCTCGTCTTGGCTCAGCTCGGAAAACGCTCGCACATCCAACAACGCGGAGTTCATGCGTGGATACTCTCCGAAACTCCGCTGGCTGTCCCCTACCAAATCTGCGCCGTGAAGGAAGACACGAGCGCTCGCCGTCGTAGCCTTTGAGTGCGAGTTCCTTCCTATCGGCCGGTCGCCGCGTGGCTCGGGACCGCTGTGCTGCTGAGCGGCTGCGTCCCCGGAGCCAGCCCCCGCACGGGTGATATCACCCAGCACTCGCTGGCGGTTGATGGGTCCCTGCCGGTGGTCAACTACGAGCCCCAGCGGGTGGTGCTGAACAACGGGCGGCGCGTGGACAGCAAGATCGCCATCTTCCCGGCTCCCCAAGCCAGCGTACGCGGCAAGCTCGGGGAGCGCTGGGAGGTGGGTGGCGTAATCGGCATTGGTCGATACCTCGGGGAAGCGCGCTTCGGCCCCGTTCAGGAGAGCGACGGGGCGCCTCTGTCCATCGCCCTGGCCGCGGCCGCTGGCGCTCGCGTGCTGCCCCCGAGCCCCTGGGGGCGCATCGGTGTGGACATGAGCAAGCGCCTCGGCTCGTTCGCGCTGATCCTCGACGGCTACCTGAGCGCTGGCACCGAGCTACACTGGATGAACCTGCCGGAAGAAGTGGTGCCCCAGGAGGACCTGCCCAAGGAGGGCCCCTTCCCCGCCTCGGCCAGCTTGATCCGCAAGGAACTGCGGCTTCACGTGCCGTTCGCCCTCGCCGCCAGAGTGAGCGAGTCTCAGAAGGGCAATATCGATCTGCTGTTTGGCGGAAGCGCCTGGTGGGTGCTGAGCCATGGCGACGCCATCGACCCGAAATACCCGAACTACAGCGCCAAGCGCGGGGTCGAGTTCAGCGTGGGGCTCGGCTTTCGCTGAGAGAACCCGGACGCTCGCGCTTGAACGACCGCAGGTGCTCCCTGTTTTGGGGAGACCTACTTCTTGTCGTACTTCTTCATGTTGTCCGCGATCGCCTGAGTGCTCTTCACGCAGCTATCCAGGATGAACAGCGACCCATCAGGGCGCACCAGCGTGCAGTGTTTGATAACGGCGACGCTGATGTGGCGATCGCTGTTCTTCAGTGACACCAGCAGCATCTTGTTCTTGCCGTTGTCGAAGAGCGTGGTCGAGCCGTTCTTCCCGGAGGAGACCTTCTCCCCCTTCCAGCCCGCGGCGCCGAGCTCCTTCATGTAGAGCGCATCCACTTCGTCGGGGCTCTTCTTCTCGTAGTCGACGTTGAACACGCCGCTGCCCGCCTTGCACAGCCGCCCGCCTTCGAGCACCACGCCGAGGGCCGTGGATTCCTTGGTCGCCGGGATCTCGGCACAAGGCTTGGGTTTGTTGCATGCGGGGGTGAGGGCAAGCACCAACAGCGCGCCTGCCAGACGAATGTACGGATTCTGCATGGTGGCGCTTGATACGGCGCCCCCAGAGTGAGTCTCCCCAGATCTGGCGCCTTTTTCCGCTCAGGCCGGGTGAGACCGTCTGCGCTCCACGGAAGGATAGAGGCTAGCGAGCTTCCTGTGTTCAGTTGCCACACGGCAACACTAGGATCTCAAGGCGAGGGACC
>JAUILJ010000009.1 GCA_030433055.1 Polyangia bacterium | reverse complement strand
TTCTCACGAAGCCACGCGTAGAGTGCGTCTTCCTCGGTCCCGAGGCCCGAAATGAGCGTGGAATGTTCTCGAATGCGGCGGATGTCGTTGAGGGCGCTCGTGGTGACGATCACGAGGCCCCCCACCACGGCGAACGCGCTGGCGATCGCTCGGTACCTTCGCTCTCGAGCCGGCGCCTCCTGCTTCGAGCGCTTGCCGACGAGCGCGTAGATCAGCTGACTGATGCCGACCAGCGCCAGGCCCACGAGTAACAGTCGAGCCACACCTCGAGCACCGTGAGTCGCGCTGAACAGCAGCACGCACCCCACGCCGGAGATCACGAGGCAGAGAGCTCCGACGGAGTACTTCTTGAGTTGAGCCGGGGAAACGATCAGTTCGATCGTCGCCACTGCCCAGAGGGCCTGCAGCAAGAGCTCGAGGTGGGGGGCGAGCCGCTGCACGAACAACTGCGCGGCGAGGCTGCTGCCAAAGAACGTAGCCGCTGCGGTGCCGGTCCAGATCACGATCACGAGCGCGGCGAGGATCACGCCGCTGCGCCTGCCTCCATCTGTTCGACGCAGGAGCGTTTCCAGGCCCGCTCCGAGGCCGATCAGATGCCAGCCGACGAACGGCAGGAAGTTCACCTCGTAGCTCACCGGGCTGAAGTGCCACGGAGAGCGAACGTGGAAGAGGATGTCCCGCGCCGCTTGAACGTCGCCGCCTCCCGCCGTCTTCACCAGGATCGGCACGAACAAGAGCAGAGCGAGCGTGGGCGCGGTGAGCTGTTCCACGCCTCGCCGCACCAACCCGTCGCGCCCCTGCATGAGCTGCGCAAGGCCAAACACCACGCCACCGAGGATCAGGTAGTTGGCGTGGAACAGTCCCCCGAGACCGAGCAGGATCCCGGAGAGCTTCCAGCGCTTTGCGATGAACGCCAACATCGCGCCCACGAACCCAAGGCTCCCGAGGGTCGAAGGCTGCAGGATGTGGTCCGCGATGTAGCTCGAGCCCACCCCACGAAGACGCGCGGCGAACGCGAGAGCGAGGAGCAGCAGGAATGAGGCCAGCGCGAGGTCGCGGGAGAGCATCCGACACAAGGAGTACATCAGCAACCCGATGACGGAGACCACGAGCGTGGTCGTGAAACCGAAGGCCCAGCCGCTGCTATCCAGCCATAATAGACATGCGGAAAAATACTCGAACGTTGGATGGTAGCTCGTCGTCTGGGTGACGAACCAGTCGTGCTTGAACAGCTCGGGGTTGAGCAGGTGCAGCGCGCCCAGGTTGTAGACCACCTGGTTGTCCACCCCGTAGTCGAAGCCAAAGCTCAGGGCGAACGCGATCGACGCAAGGACCACGACGGACCACTCCAGGCGGCGCAGCCAGCTGCGCCTGGCGTCGCTCGCGTCGCTGGCCGAAGCGCTCGCGGCCGGCGGCGACTGGTCGGGGCGCTCCGTCGACCCGGGGCTGGGGGTGTCAACCGCTCCGGATTGCTCCACGGGGCTGAGATCCGAGTCCTTCGAGGTCAAAACGCGGGGATGCTATCACATCGGGCGTCACCGGCGGCGGCAGCCCGCGGGTCGGTCAGGGAAGTTGCTGGGCAATTGCGGGCTCGATGGGTAAGCAGAACTCGTGATTGCGTCGAACGGCGAACCGCGTCCCCTCAGCGCTGCGTCTCTGGAACGCACGGTAGGCGTACGCGGGCTGATCCGGAGCGCATCTCGCGCCCCCCTGCCGTTCGCCGGAGTGGCGTCGTCGGCTGAGCTCCCGGAGGCCTCGAGGTGACCGAGCGAGGCACGTCGCGGGAGGCCTCGGGCGCAACCCTCGTCAAGGGTTCGCTCTGGGTAACGTTCGCGGAGATCGCGACTCAGGTCGGTGCCCTCGCCACTCAGGTGCTGGCAGCACGAGTGCTTGAACCTCGCGAGTTCGGGTTGATGGGAGCGATCTTTCTCATGATCAGCATCCTGAACGCCCTGACCAACTCCGGTTTCGAGCAGGCGCTGATTCAGCGGAGCGACGTGCGGGGGCTGTACAACGTTGCGTGGACCTGGCACGTCGTACGAGGCGTTTCCCTGGGGTTACTCCTGGCCTTGGTGTCGCCGTTGCTCGCGCGTTGGTACGGCGAGCCACTGCTGATACCGCTCGCGATACTGACAGCCCTCGCGATCCTGGCTCAAGGCGGACAAAATATCGGAATCGTCGGCTTCAGCCGCGACCTTGATTTCCGCAAGCTGTTCACGATTCAGGTGTTGCGAGCTTCGGTGCATTTGCTGGTTTCCATCCCGGCGATCCTGATCTTGCGCAACGTCTGGTCGCTCGCGCTCGGCTACGTCGCAAGCGCCGTCGCGGCGTTGGTCATCTCCTTCATTGCCCACCCCTATCGACCACGCCTGGAATGGAGCTGGCCCAAGGTGCGGCAGCTCTTGTCCTACGGGCGATGGATCACGGGTCTGACCCTGCTCGGATTCATCGTGACTCAGGGCGATGATCTGTTCGTCAGCAAGTACCTGGGGCTGACCGCGCTGGCCTTCTATCAGCTCGCATACGGGATCGCGAACATGCCGGCCGTGCAGATCACTCACGTGATCTCCAAGGCTAGCTTTCCGACCTATTCCCGTCTCTTCGAGCAGGGACCCGAGCAGGTGCAAGGGGTCTTCCTGAACGTGGTGAAGGGGACATTGCTCCTGAGCTCCGCGGCGACCATCGGGATATGGATGTTGATCCCGGACATCGTGGCGCATGTCCTCGGGGCCAAATGGGAGCCGATCATTCCGTTGACGCGCTTGCTCGTGCTCGGCGGGTTCGTCCGCTCGGTGGTCGCCCTGGGCGGCGCGGTCTTCCAGGCGACGGGTCGCCCGGATCTCGATCTGAAGATGAACCTCTCCCGGCTCGTCCTGCTCATGGCGCTGATCTGGCCGGCGTGCGCCTGGAAGGGCCTGGAAGGCGCGAGCTATCTCGTCTTGCTAGCGATCTCGAGTTGCCTCCCAGTTTGGTATCTCGGCCTGCGCTCGCAAATTGGGCTCCGGTTGTCTGGCGTGCTCGGGGCCATCGCTCTGCCGGTCGTGAGCGCGATCGTGCTCATCGGGGCGTTCACGTTGACCGCGAGGCTCCCCTCCACGAACCTGATTTGGACCGTCGTTCGCCTGATCGCGACGCTCGCGATCTGGTTTGGTGTGATGGCGCTGCTCGACCGCGTGACACCTTTCAGGTTGCTTCACGAGCTAAAGCAAGTCCGCAGAACCATTCGTGGCCAGGCGCCCGAGAAAGCGGAAGTCGCCTGAGGGCGAACCGCTAATTCCTTGCGGCAACACTCGCGGCTTGCAGCCGCGCGTCGCATCGAGCAGGCCTCCGCCGCCTCAACGGAACCCGCTGGGGTGCTTCGAGTGCCAGGCCCACGCGTGGCTGATGATGGCATCGAGGTCGTATTTCGGCGTCCAGTCCAGCAGCTTTCTTGCCTGATCGGAGCATGCGACCAAGGTCGCGGGATCTCCCGGACGGCGCTCGCCAAGGACGTGAGGGATCGGGTGACCCGTCACCTTGCGGGCGGTTTCCAGCACTTCCAGGACCGAGAAGCCGGCGCCGTTGCCCAGGTTGAGCGCCACGCTCCGGTCCTCGAGGCGCTCGATGGCGGCGAGGTGCGCGGCGGCGAGATCCGACACGTGAATGTAGTCCCGGATACAAGTCCCATCCCGCGTCGGGTAGTCGTCGCCGAATACGCTCACGCGCTCACGTTGACCCAGGGCGACCTGGAGCACGATGGGAATGAGGTGAGTCTCCGGGTCGTGGTGCTCGCCGATACTACCGTCCTCCAGCGCGCCAGCTGCGTTGAAGTAGCGGAGGCAAGCGTAACGTAGCCCGTGGACACGTTCGGCCCAGGACAGGGCGCGTTCGATCAGGAACTTCGACTCCCCGTAGGGGCTGCCGGGAGCGATCTCATCCGTTTCGGCGATGGGCTCTTGGCCGGCGTTGCCAAACAGGTTCGCCGTGGAGGACAGCACGAAGCGCTGAACTCCGTGCTGGCTGCACCACTCGATCAGGTTGAGCGCTCCGCCGAAGTTGTCCCGCAGGTACTCGTAGGGTTTCTGCATCGACTCGCCGACGAGGGAGCGCGCGGCGAAGTGCATGACAGCGTCGAACCGCTGCCCGTCCAGGCCCGCACGCACGGCCTGCGCGTCGCGTAGGTCGACGCGCAGCAGCGGAGTTCCGTGAGGTACCGATTCGGCGTGTCCCGTGCTCAAGTCGTCCAAGATGACCACGTCGTGGCCGGCCCCGAGCAGGTGCCGGACGGTGTGGCTGCCGACGTAACCAGCGCCGCCGGTGACCAAGACGCGCGTCATCGGCTCCCCACGACCGTGCTCGTGCGCCGGGCGCTGGCTCCCGTGGCTGAGCAGAAAAGAGCGGCTCGAGTGGCGGTCACGCTAGGACTCATACCGTCGTACCGTTGCGGGCGCTGCTCAGCGCGTCAAGGCCCTCAGCCTCTCGTCTCAACGCTCAAACACCGCCCGCGCTTGGTTCGCGCGCGCTGCCGGAGCAGACTAGGCGCGATGGTGCCGCTGTCGGACCTGCCCGCTTCTCGCAGTCAGCGCTTCGCAAAGCCGCGCATGACCCATTGGGCCGCGCGCCCGGGGTACATGGTGTCCAGGACTCCAGAGCGCATCGACTTCAACTATGGCCACGCGCTACTCCTCGAAGGGCCCCCGAGCGAACGCGGAGTGGACTACTGGATCGGCCGTTGGCTCCTCGAGCAACAATCCACGGAGTGCGATCGCGCATTCTTGTTGTGGGAGGAAGCCGGAGCACCAACCCACGAATTTGCGTGGCTCGAGCAGCTATCCGAGGGCAGCCAGCTGTACGTGAACCACTGCCTCGGTCTGGATGGGAGCCTCGAGTTGCCATCTGCTCTCCCCCCGAGCGGCGTCGAGATTCGGAGCTTCGATGGCGACGAGGACTGGCGGCAAGGGGTGGAGCTTACGGCGAACGTCAACGATGACGGGGGCTTCTTCGCGACGGAGCGAGCCTACTGGCTCTACGAAGGCTACCGGGAGTTGGTCGAAGAAGGCTCGGGTGAATGGCTGGGAGCCTTTGCGGATGGCAAGCTGGTGGGGGCGCTCGGGTTAATCCGCGGGGAAAATGAAGCGCGATTTCAGGACGTGCTGACCGAGCCGAAGCATCGACGCATGGGGATCTGTAGTGCGCTGCTGCGGCGTGCGATCGAGAATTACCGACAAGCCTGCGGTGACCACTCGGTGTACATCTTGGCGAAGGCTGGTGCGGACTCCGAGCGGCTCTATACCCGCTTCGGCTTCACGCTCCGCACCACGTTCTTCGAGCTGGCGGTTCCCGTTGCCCGCTAGTGTCCTGTCTCCGTAGTTCGCTACAAAACTCGCTCACCCCCAGGGGGCGTGGGCGAGCGAGTTTTGCGCCTTCGCGCGTCTATTGAGACGAGGAAACCCTGCATCGACTCGTTCAGCGAATCACAGATTCGCCTCACTAGCTGAGGGCTGGGCAACTCTCAGAAGGCATTGCAGCCAGTCAGCGCCTTGCCAAGCACCAACGTGTGCACCTCGTGCGTGCCTTCATAGGTGTAGACGCTCTCGAGGTTGAGCATGTGACGAATCGCCGGGTACTCCAGCAGGATGCCGTTTCCGCCTAGAATTCCCCGACACTTCCGCGCAACGTCCAGAGACAGGCCGACGTTGTTGCGCTTGCACAGGCTGACTTGCACCGGAGTGATGCCGCCAGCGTCCTTCATGCGACCATAGTGCAGCGCGAGGATGTCGCCCTTGATGATCTCGCTGGCCATGTCAGCGAACTGCGCCTGGATCAGCTGCTTGCTCGCGATCGGCACGTCGAACTGCTTGCGCTCCCGAGCGTAGCTGATGGTGGACTCGAGGCATGCCTTGGCGGCACCTAGAGCGCCCCAGGAGATCCCGAAGCGGGCCTGGGTCAGGCAGCCCAGGGGCCCACCCAGGCCGCGCTTGTTTGGGAGCATGTTGGCCGCGGGCACGCGGCACTCATCGAGGACGATTTCCCCGGTCTCGCTGGAGCGAAGGCTCATCTTGCCGTGGATCTTCGGGGTCTCGAAGCCTTTCATTCCCCGCTCGACGATGAAGCCATGGATCGAGCTTGCGTCTCCGTCATCTACCTTGGCCCAGACGACTGCGACATCTGCGAAGGGGGAGTTGGTGATCCACATTTTGGTCCCGGACAGCACATAGTGATCGCCGTCCTTGCGCGCGCGTGTCTTCATCGAGCTCGGATCGGAGCCGCTATCGGGCTCAGTCAGGCCGAAGCAGCCGATCAACCTTCCTGCAGCCATTTCCGGGAGGAACTTATTCTTCTGTTCCTCGCTCCCGTACGCGTGGATGGCATACATGGCGAGGCTGCCCTGTACGCTGACGAACGAGCGCAGGCCGCTGTCGCCGTACTCGAGCTCTTGGAGGATCAGACCGTACTGCACGGCGCTCATACCAGCACAGCCGTAACCCTTGAGGCTCGCGCCGAGCAGGCCCATCTCAGCGAACTCCCCGATCAGGTCCTTGGGGAACTCCTCCTTCTCGAACAGCTCACCCGCTCGAGGCAGGTAGCGCTCGCGGACGAGGCGACGCACTGCGCCACGAATCATCCGCTCCTCTTCGCTGAGGTGGCTGTCGATGGCGGAGATGGCGTCCAGGCTGAGCGGCTCGTGCATGGCGGGGGCTTATCAAAGCTTCGGAAACTGGGCCAGGCCGGAGCGGGCAGGTTATGCGCCGGACGGTCCATGGCGTGGCTAAGAACTCTGAGCTGCCTGGTCGCCGCTGGCTCGGGCCTGCTGGTGACGAGCTGTCCCTTCGACAGGAGCGATGGGGCGGTGCGGGTCGAGATCTCGGCGCCTTCCCTGGCATCGGCGGCGACCCTCCCCCCTGAACCGCCGCCCGCGGCTCCCGAACCGCTGAAAACCGCTGAGGAACCCGTTTCGACCGACGGGGAGGTTGAACTCGTCGCGCTGCGGCCCGACGACCGGGAAGGCGATGAGTCGACGGAAGCGACCTCCGGGGCCACCCACGGACAGGCGGATGAGGCGGACGAGGGGGATGAGGCGGATGAGGCGGATGAGGCGGATGAGGCGGATGAGGCGGATGAGGCGGACAGCGGACGGTCCGTCGCCGCTCACCCCTACCATCCGGACTTTGGCGTGGATCCCGAGCGCGCACTGACCGCCATCCGCAAGGAGACCTACGTCTTCGCGCAGCCCAGCTGGCGCTCCACCAAGCTCGGTTATCTACGGGCGGGGGCGGTGGTGAAGCGGGCCGCCGAGCCAATCAAGCGTGCCCGTGACTGTCGGGCGGGCTGGTACCAGGTCGAGCCCCAGGGCTACGTCTGCGCCGGGAACACGGCCTCCATCGACATCCAAGATCCGATCGCGGTCGCTGCTCGCCAGATGCCCGATCGGGCTGAGGGGTTGCCCTACGCCTACGGGATCAGTCGCTACCCGACGCCACCGTTTTACACCAAGCTGCCGAGTGAGAAGGACCAGCGCAGGGTGGAACCGAACCTGAGCCGGCTCAAGGCTCATGGGGCGCGCTCCTGGGATGCGGAGGTCTTCGATGAAGTTCCAGAATTTCTGCTAGGAAATAAGCAGGCCCCGACGCTGACGGGGCGACCCCATGGGCGCGGAACGGTCTACAGTGGCCGCGCCCTGCCCAAGAGTGGCTTTGCGTTTCTGCGCTTGTTCGAGAGTGAGGGGCGTCGCTTCGGCCTCAGCACCGACATGGCCATCATGCCCCTCGATCGCATGAAGCTGGTGAGGCCAAGCGAGTTTCATGGCGTCAACGTCACTGGCGTTGGCCTGCCGGTGGCTTTCAATCGCGCCCGAGTGGCGGTGCTGTTCGCCGGAGATCCGAAGACCGGCTTGAAGCAGGAGCGGTTGCTTGGTTACCGCGAGGCGCTGAAGCTCACGGGCAAGTCCGTAGGGCTTGGCGGTGGCCGCTACCTGGAGACGCGCGACGGGTTCTGGGTGAAGGACGAGTCGTTGACGAAGATCGACCCCATGAAGAAGGTGCCGGGTTGGGCCACTCCTGGGCGTACATGGATCGAGGTCTCGATACTGAAGCAGACCCTGGTTGCCTATGTCGGCACCAAGCCGGTCTACGCGACGCTGGTGTCCACGGGGGCGGATGGTCTCGGCGATCCAAAGGAGACGCACTCCACCGTGCGTGGGCAGTTCTTGATCCACACCAAGCATGTGAGCGTCACGATGAGTGGCGACGAAGCGGGTGACGAGTTCGATCTGCGTGATGTCCCTTACGTGCAGTACTTCACTGAGGGCTATGCCTTTCACGCTGCCTACTGGCACGATTCCTTCGGGAAACCACGCAGCCACGGCTGCATCAATCTATCTCCCGAGGATGCGCGATGGTTGTTTCAGTGGTCGGACCCTCCGGTGCCACCGAAGTGGCACGGTGCGATGAGCCTGCGCGACGGGACGCTGGTGCACATTCACCCCTGACCCGTGCTCATGCGTGGCGCAGCGCGATGGTCTGGCACCACTCTTCGAGGCTGAACTTGCGGTCGCTCACCAGCCTGCTCTGAACGACGCTGAGGGGTTCGAGCTTGGCTCCGTCAGCAAGTTCGAGCTGTAGGCGGCTCGGGCCAGTGGTCGGCTCGTCAATCCATCGGCCGTCGTATTCCGCGCGGAGGATCTCACCCACGTGACACCCCAGCAGGCCACAGGCCCGCCTGCTCCAATCGTCGCCCACGTCGTCGCCGGGCGGGGCGAGCACCCTGAGGTAGGTGTCGAGACGCGAGAAGTCCTGCAGAGTTCCATCGAGGCGGCCCTTGCCGCGGCGTTCGCAAAACGTGGAGATGGGGGAGTTCTTGAGTCCCTCGGAGACCGCGGCTGCTTCGCTCGCCGTGGGCCAGCTTGCGCTCCACGGTGTTGGGGGCAGTACGGCGCTTGGTAACCTGTGGACCCACTCGCTGCGGGCGGTTTCTCCCAAGCTAGCTCTGAGGGTGAGCATCAAGCTATGACCAGAGCCTTCCTGGATGCGCTGCTGGATCAGGTGAAGCGGCGCCCATGTTTCCCCGCGGGAAATTACACGGCTGTCCCGTGCATCGTGCAAGGTGCCGTTCCATCGGCCCCTGAAGGCTTGTCGGAGCGTTTCCCCGAGGTAAGTGCCCGCCCGTAGCACGACGGGCCAGACATCTGAGTCGAGCGGAGGTCGCGGCTCGTGCCCATAGAGCGCCAGCAGGGCGGCGTCGAGGCGGCCGATTGACCACAGTGAGAAGTCATAGGGCGCGAAGTCCCTGAACACTGGCCCCGTCGTGAGGTAGCTGGCCGAGAGGGTACCGAGCACCTGGAGGTCCAGGCGTTGACCCGTGATCAGTCGCTCGAGCTGGCGCTTCGCATGCAGTTCGACCTCGCGCGCGCCATGGGCGTCTCCGCGAGAGACTCGCTGCTCGATGTCGTCCCAGCGGAGTTCGGACTGGGTCGATCCCTGCAGCCCCGCGACATCCAGGGCCACGCCGAGCGCGTTCAACGTCTCACTCAGCGCGTCGGCTTCCCGATGGTCGAGATCCAGCAGCCGACACCAAGCTTGTTGTGCATCGCGTCCGCGCCCGAGCCGGGCCGCAGCCAGGGCGATCGCCGCTACGGCGTCAACGGAGTCCGGGTCGAGGCCGAGCGCGCGCTGGGCGATGCTGATTGCCTTGTCCGCTTCACCCGTGCTCGCCATGACGCAACTACGAAGCGCCAACGTCAGCGCAGGGTAGGGGTTCTGGTCGGTGCTCAACGCGGCGAGGGCGGTGTGCGCTCGCTTGACCCAGATGGGTTCGTTGTGCCGACGATCGACGCGTATCGCTGCCCAAGCCAGCGCTAGGCGCGCCGGATCGGATCCAGGATCGTCGCGATAGGCTTGGTCGGCTTGATGCAGCGCCTGATCGGTTTGTCCCAGATCGAGCAGCAAGCGCGCGACGCTAGCGCGTACCTCCGGCTCCAGCAGTGGGAAGGCCCCGAGCGCCTCCAGCTCGCTCGTAGCCGCTTCCTCCCGCCCTAGCTGCATCAGCGCGCGGCAACGCATCAAGCGCGTCTCCGGGTCGGTCGCGTGCGCGGGCACGGCCTCCAGGACGCGGTCCGCGTGCCTCTCGTCGAGCCAGCTCGCGAGTTGGAACAGAGAGATCCCCGCCTCGGGCGGAGGGGGGACTGAGCGGATCTCGCGGATCGGCGTGTTCTGAATCGGCGGAGCCTGGGCCGGGGGCCGTGCTACGCCGACGCCACCGCGGGCACCCCTGGGGTGCGAGGGACTTCCGCGATGAGGGCTCGGGTCCTTGGCCGAGACCTCCGGGGCAGCCGGGGTGTTCGAGTACCTCCCCGCTCGCGCTGGTAGTTGGCTCTTGCGCTTCAGCGGGTCGTACGTGGTGAAATCGATAGCTGGGTACTCCCCGCTCGGCGACAGCGAGCCCTTGGGCAGGTCTGCGCTCTCTTCCGGGCCGTCCGTCGCCTCACTCAGCGGTGTGCTGGGTTCCAAATTATTACCGCGTGGAATTAGATCCGGCACGCTGGGTGCGCGGGGGATGACGACGCCCTCGACCATTGGCAAGGGACCAGGGCGTTGACTTCCGTCGCTCAGGCTCGAGCCTGCCTGGGGCTCGATCGAGCCCACGGTTGGATCGGGGGGGGAGAGAGGGGCCATGCCCAAGTCGCGCGCCTCGGCTGACGCACCGAGCGCGAACTCTTCGGGCGGTGAGAACGCTTCGTGCGGAGCTGGCGGGACGCTGGGCGGCGGCGGGATTGAGCTGACGTGCAGCGCTGGGCTCAAGCCGGCGTCCGTGAGCTTGGGCCCCAGCTCTTCGAACGGCGGTACGGTGGACTCGCTGGCTGCGGGGGCAGGGGACGGGTCGGAACGGTTTGCTCGTGGGCCCAGGCTTGGGATGACCCAGGCGGGCTGTTCGCCGTCAACCGCCGACTCGTCGTCGTTGCGTTCGCCCGCCCAGGGGGCGACATTGGGGACCCCGGGTGCTCGCGGAATGGTGGGGCTGAGGGCCGCGGGGCTGAACTCGCCCTCGGGCGCCGGGCTCAAATCGAGGTCGTCTTCAAGCGTCGCTTCGATGTCGGGTTCGTCGGTTGTCTGTCCGCCGTCTTCCTCGTGGACCACCGCTGCCCGGGCCAGCGAGGCGTGGTGTGGCTCTGAATCGCGCCGCGATGAGCTCGCCGCTTCGCTCCGGCGCGCCTCCTTCTCCACTCGAAGCTTCCGCGCGGTACCAAACTCCGTGAGCTCTCCAGAACGAGCCGCCTCCAGCAGCGCTCTTGCCTCTGGGAAATCGGCGACTTCCTTCAGTAGATCTTCCAGACGCACGGCGACGCCATCGGCGTCCAGGCGCCCCCGCAGAAACAGGAGGCGGGTGGTGAGGTACGTCGTGGCGTGGCGAAACAGTTCGATGTCTCCGAGCTGCATGAGTGCCTCAGCAGCTCGGTTCAGCTCCCGAGCATCCAACAGCTCGTCGATCTCCCGCAGCCGTGGCTGATCGAGCGGTCCTGCGGAGGCCATCCCCCGAGCGTATCAGTCCCGCCGGGGGATCAGCAGGTCATTGTTCTTCGTTTGCCGGGGGACGCTGACCTCTGCCGATCGAGGCTGGTCCGCGAGCGCTACCGTGGAGCTGGGAAATGCGGGCTGCGGCTACATTGCAGCGGCTACATTGCTGCCGGCTACTTTGCTGCCGGCTACTTCGCTGCCGGCTTGGCTTCGTCCGAGCCTTCGTCGGGCGTCCCGAAGTCCATCGCACAGCGGAACCCATATCCGTGGGACTGCGTGTCCGGGGTAGCGGCGTAGCGGAACGAGGGCCGCAGCCAGCTCTTGTAGCTGCCGTTCCACCCACCGCCGCGAATCACGCGCTTCTCTCCCGTCTCGGGTCCGTGTGGATTCACCTGGGCCTCGGAGGTGTACGCGGCTTCGTAGTCCGCCACCCACTCCCAGACGTTGCCCACCACGTCGAACGGGCCGAAGCGGGACTTCCCAGCAGGGTACTTTCCGACAGGCGCTGTGGTGGGGAAGCCATCGTCCGCGTTATACAGCGGCATCAGGCGCTCGCCGTGCTCCTTGCCCCACTTCACGCACTCGGTGCCGCAGGCGTTCAGGTGGTTTTCCGTTGGGTCCTCGTCGCCCCACGGATAGATGCGCCCATCGGGGCCGCGCGTGGCGTACTCCCACTCCGCTTCCGTGGGCAAACGCTTCTTCTGCGCCTTGCAGAAGGTGTCGGCCATCTGCCACGTCACACAGTTGATGGGGTGGTCTCCGCGCCCCTCCACGTCGTTGATGTTGCACAGCGGGCTGTACGTCTCGCGCTGCTTGGCAGTGATGCCTTCCCACTCGACCTCTTTGGGGGCGCGGCGGCATTTGCCCATGTCCGAGCAGTGCTTGTACTCGGACGTCGTGACCTCGTAGAGGTCAACGCAGAACGCGTCCAGCTTCACGTTGTGGGAGGGCTTCTGGTTGGCGAGGGCGTCGTCTTGGTCCGAGCCCATGAAGTACTGCCCCGCGGGGATCTTGACGGTGCGGTCCGGACACTCGAAGGGCTTCTCAGCGACGCTGGGCGCCGCGCTCGGCAGCGGAGCGGCGGCAGATGGCGTGGGGTTGCTGGTTTCGCCGCCGCGGCTCATTGCGAAGAACGCCCCACCACCCAGCACGGCGATGGCGGCGACACCAATGCCTGCGAATATCAAACCTTTTCCGCCTGGTTTTTCTTGTTGCGGGTCGAAGGTCGCGGGGTTGGCGGTGGTAGGCGAGCGCGGGTTGATGTGCGCCATCCCCGTCGCTCCCGAGGCGAAAGCCTCCGGAGCTGGCGCGGGGTTCGAGACCACCGCCGGGCCGGTGAAGCCACACGCGATGGCGAACGCGGAAATGAACTGTCCAGCACTCGCGTAGCGCTCGGAGGGTGAGATCTTCAGCGCCCTCACGAACACGGCCTCGACCTGGTCGGTGACGTGGGCGCCCAGGTTGCGGGGCGTGGGCCGCGCCTGAGGGTTGGCGGAGCTGAAGGCCAGCTGGACCAGATCTCCGCCGTCGAGCGCAGGACGACCGATCAACATCTCGATCGCGACCAGGGCCAACGCGTAGACATCGGTCCAGGGCCCCGTTGCGCCGTGGGAGCGGGAGAACTGTTCGGGCGCGCCGTACTGTGGCGTAAAGCTCGTGATGCTGGTCCCAGTCTTCGCGAGCGCAGCCTGCAGGTGCGTGTTGTCGCTCATCATCTTCGCGACGCCAAAGTCCAGCAGCTTGACCGTGCACCCGCCCGACCGCGGCTCGCCGTTGACGAAGATGTTCGCGGGCTTGATGTCCCGGTGGGCGATGCCGCGCCCGTGCGCGATGTCGAGCGCCATCGCCACTGGCTCGAGCAGCCGATACACCTCAACCACTGACCACGGCGGGGCGCCTGCTTGCTGCTCGGCATCGAGGATCGCATCCAGCGGTCGGCCGTCGAGCCACTCGAGCACCATGTACGGCATCCACTGGCCGGTCGGTGAGGTGTAGGTCCCGACGTCGCGAGCTTGAACGATGTTGGCGGAGTGGCTCGAGAGCTCCGTGAGCAGCGCGCCTTCGTTGATGAAGTCCTGCATCAGGCTCTCGCGCTGATCCGTGGGTGCCGACGACAAGCCGTTGAAGAACTTGATCGCGACCGGCTTGTTCCAGATGGTGTGGATCGCGCGATACACGACCGCGAAGCCGCCTTCGCCTACGAGGTGCTCGACGCGGTATTTCTCGGCGATGACTTGGCCGGCGAGGTTGAGGGGATCGCGATCTGACATGGCTCGAGCGGGCTTTCCGTGGGCTACCCCACGAGCTGAGGGATAGCGGCAGGCGAGTGTAGAACGTTCCTGCGAAGACTACCCAGATAGGGGACGTTGGGATCAACCACTCGGTTACAAGGTGAAGCCAAAGATCCCGTGGGAGGCGTAGCGGTTCGGGGGGCAAACCGGCCGAACGCCTGGGGATCGGGGCGTCCAGCCGCACAGCGACGGCTCCGAGGCGCTCCCCTAGGCGCCACCGAGCAGTGCTCCGCGCTCCGCGAGGTCCGCCAGGACCCGCGCGGTTCCGTCCAATACTTCCTGAGTCAGAGACACACCTAAGGCCGCGCAGCCCTCGAGCAATGCCTGCTGCAGGACAATCCCGCTGAGCAATCGCTCGAGGATCTGCGCGGCGAGGGGGGTCAGCTCCAGGTAGCGCACCTCGTGGCTCGGGCTGCGATACACGAGCAGCGCCACCTCGCGCGCGTCTGGCGGGCTCTCGTCAGTCTCCTCCTCGCTCAGCTGGTGGACGGCGTGGGCGTAACGCACGAGGCGCGCGGCTTCGATGAATCGCACCGGCTGGTCCAGCTGGAGTTCACCGGGTTCGCTGTCCAGTGGCCGTGCAGATTGAGAAGCGATCTCGATTCGCAGCGCTTCATGGCGCGCGAGGTTCATCAGGTAATCGGGGACCCGTGAGTCTCGCGGCCAGCGCGGCTCGCAGTAGTCCAGGAACTCCCGGGTGACGTCGCGCAGATAGTGGGTGCGCGGCCCGTCCTCCGCGAGCCACTGGGCCAGGTAGCCCTCGAACACGTCTGTTCCCATGCGGTAAATTGCGCGAGGGATCGCGAGCTCGATCGCACCCTGCACGTTGCCCCGCACCAGGCGCCGGTACCCCGAGAGCCGCCCGATGCCTCGCTCCAGGATCGCGGCGCGGTCGTCGGGGTGGACTCCTGCGTCGTCCAACCAGCGGCCGATGGCTGTCGGGTCATCCTCGACCTCGTCCCCCAACGCGAGGCGCGCCATCGCGGTTTCCAGGGCACGTGCCCGCGCCAACTCCGAGTCCGTGGCGGTCATCCGGCGGCCTTTCGCCCCCGCGCCTCCCAGCTGCGCATGGCGCAAGCGTAGCTGTCCTTCAGCCGCCTCACTTCCGCGAGGAGTACCGACAGCTCGGGCACGTCGTTGTCTCGCTCGAGCAGCACCGGGCGCGGGCCCGTGCGAGCAAGCGTCCACTCGAGGAGCTCGTAGACGGGGTCGATCACGGGAGCGCCGTGAGTATCCAGCAGCATCCCATCCTCGAGCTCGGTGTGGCCTGCCACGTGGATTTGAATCACGCGCTCCAAGGGTAGCTCCGCGATGAAGGCGTATGGATCGAAGCCGTGGTTCTGGGCGTTCACGTAGACGTTGTTCACGTCCAGGAGCATCCAGGCTTGGCTCTGGTGGAGTACCCGGTTGATGAACTCGCTCTCGGGGAGTTCGGGCGCCCCGGGGTGCGCGTACCAGCTGATGTTCTCGAACGCCATCGCGCGATCCGCGGTAGCGGCGCTCAACCGCAGCGGTAGTAGGTCATGCAACACCAGCGGTCCTGCGGTGCTGAAGCACAGGTGGTCTGAGTGCCAGGGAGATCCCATGCGGTTAATCTCCTGTTTCAGCTCGTCCAGGTAGTCCGTGGGGGGCTCGTCCACGGCGCCCAGCGAGAGCGTCAGGCCATGAGTGACCAGCGGGTAGCGCTCGCGCACCTTGGCGAGGGCCCACGGAAAGTAGCCTCCGCGACGCATGTGGTTCTCTGGTGAGACTTCCCAGAACGCGACGTCGAGTCTCGGGCCATCCATCACCTCTTCGAGGAAATCCCAGCGCAAGCCCAGGCCAACGCCGAGGCGATCCGAGGGCACGATTGCGGGGGCACCAGTCACGTCGACAGAGTACGTCGGTGAGCCGGATCGGTTCGAGTTTGAGTCGTCGGAGCGGCGCCTCGTCAGCGACTGGCGGTGCCGGATGCGCCGCCGAGGTTTGTTATAAATATATGATATTGCTGATGAATTGTCTCGGACATCACTTGATGGGCGGCGGCTCGTAGATCCGCTTCACGTCCGCCCCCCCAGCGAAGGCGTAGGAGCCAGCGCTGCCGTAGCCATAGGCGACGATGCCGAATGGCACGTCGCCGCTCAGGCGGTGGGCGCCTTCCCCGAGGGGACACGCGCGGCTCTCGTAGCTCACGCCTTCGATCGTGCCTGCCGGCTCGACGGTGCAGCCCGCAGTTGGCGCTCCGTCGATGTTGATGTTGGCGCCTGCGGGAGTCGAGATCACGACGTAGTTCTTGCTCCAGGACGGAGGCGTGAGGATTACGTATTCCGTGCGGTACTGATCGACCGGGGGAAAGACCGTGAGGGAGGGATCGCCCACCGATGCGCCTTGCACGTACCCCTGGCTGACGAGTAGCTGTCCTACCATGATGGGCGTCGTGGACGTCACGGTGATGTTGTCCTGGGCGGGCGCCGTGACGGAGTCACCCGGGGTCAGGGTGAAGTTGTCGTAGGGCGGCGGCAGGCTCGTCGTCACCTGAGCAGTCTCCGCCACGCCCAGGAAGCGCAGCACGTCGGGCTCACGGAAGCCGCCGGTGGAGCGCACGGGGCTCCGCGTGACCACGTACTTGCTTCCAAGCGATTCCGCGGGGAACATTTGTTCCTCGAGGTGGTCGAGGCAGCAGGTCTCTCCGCCATTGCCGTCATCCCAGCCGGGATAGGTCGGGATGTCCCAGGCGCCGGGCACGCTGGTGCTCTCCACGCCGCTGAAGACGGCCACTGGCTTGTCCGCCTGAACCACGGTGCCCGTCAGGTCCGCGATGGTCTTCGGGTCGTCGCCGAAAGCCCCGTCGTCCGTCTCCAGGTTCAGCACGTCGTAGGGGCCGAGGGTTACCTCGATCAAGCCACCCGCGGGCGTGGCGGGGATTGGACCGTTGCCTCGGATCTTCCAGGATGGCTTCACGCTGACCTTGGTACCCGCCTGGGTCCCCACGATGGTGACGTAGGAGCGGTCGATGATCAGCCCGATGCCAGGAAAGTTCGTCGGCACGGGGTGCCCCGCGCCCCAGTTGATGATGCGGTAGACCTTGCCCAGCGCGCTGGTGGGGAGCAAGAGCGAGGCGTCGTTCGAGTACTGGTTGGTGAAGACGTTGAACTGGTAGACGACGATGGGATTGCTGCTGGTGATCTTGAAGGCTCTCGACGACAGGCAGGTCCCTGGAGACTGATAGTCATTCGCCTTCGCGCCGCAGTCGAGCTCCCGTGAAGGCAGCACGACCGTCTGCAGGCTCCCCGCGGGCACCGTGAGCTGCTGGATGGGTTGCAGCTGAACCGGGTCGCCCGGGTTCGCGAGGTTCGCGTCGATGGTGATGTTGGCGTCGCCTTCGCCGGCGTTCGACAGCACGAAGCCCCACGGCTCGCTCGCTGGATCATTCAAGCCGTCCTGCTGGTCGAGGTCGACGCCCCAGAACTCGCAGCCCACGTTGGAAGGCTGGTCCGCGGCGATCTCACACGCCGTGCCGCAGCGACCGTTTCCGCACAGCTCACCGTTCGCTACGTCGCAGGTCTCGACCAGCTCGTCGGTGTTCGAGCCGTCGGACGAGCACTTGTGCACCTCGTTGCCCACGCACACCGTTTCCTCGGGGGTACAGTGCGTGCACCCGAGGTCCGGCGTGCACGCCTCCTCGCAGTCCTCGGTCTGCTGGGGCACGCCGTCGACGCACGGCGTGTAGGTCTGGCCGACGCAGCCATTGCAGAACAGCCCGCCGTCCGGGCCGCCCCCGCCGTTGCCGCCGTTGCCGCCGTTGCCGCCGTTGACCCCGCTCGAGCTGTTGCTCGCAGAGCACGCGAAACCCAGGAACAGAAAGCCCAAACTGGCGACCAAGTGGCGAAGCATGACGAAATCCTAACGGTCGTTTGGCCGGTCGGACAACAGAACTATCTTGCTGATTGTCGAATCACTCGGGGTAGTTTGAAGCAGAGCTGGAGCGTTCTTGTGTGACTGTCCCAAGCGTCAGAATGGGCGCGGGATGACCGCAGTGTGTGTGCGGGTTCTTGGGGGGAGGCGCGCCACCCGCCACCGTGATCCGTTTCAGTTCCGTGGGGAAGGGCACAAAGCGGTCAGGCCGCTCGAGCTGTTGCTCGAGCGGCCTGACTGCTTGGTGGGTGCGCCGCTGGCAGTGTCTCCAACACGCTCCTGCCTCGTTCAGTGAATCACTGCTTCAGGTCACGAGCAGGGCGTCGAGAAACGCCCTGCCAATCAGGAGCCTGCGAGGCGCGGGTCAGCCTCGCGCTGATCAACCGCAGGTGCCCGCGCCGCAGCCGCCGCTCGCCCCAGCGGACTTCTTGGCAGCCGGCTTCTTCGCCGCAGGCTTCTTCGTGGCCCCGCAGCTCCCTGCGCCGCAGCCGGCCTTTGCGCCAGCGGCCTTCTTCGGCTCGTCCTTCTTGGCTTCCTTCTTGTCAGCGCCACCTTCGTCGGCCTTGGAGTCGCCGTCCATCGCGCCGTCACCCTCGGGGGCGGCGGTGTCTTCGGTGGCTTCGCCATCGGTCTCGCCACCAGTCGCCTCGTCCGCCGCGCCTTCCATGGGCGTTTCGCTGGCTTCCGCGGCAGGAACCTCCTGGGCGTCCACCGGGGCTTCGGGCTCTGGCATGGCCTCACCACCGCAGGCGACGAGGCCCGAGGCGCTGAGGAGTGCGAGGGTGGCGGCGATGTGGTTGAGGCTGAGCTTGTTCGACATGGGTGGCTTTACTCCTTGGACCCGGGGGTCCGGGAAACTCTGTTCGGTCCTTGTTGACAGCCGAGGCGTGGGTTTTGGCTCACGAAAGGCTGCATTCGTTCGGGTGACGGCCGCTGCAGCTGCCCCAGGGCGGGGAGTGTAGCACCGTGTGCTCGATGCCTACGCCAACCCGGCTTCCAGGTTTCAGTACTTTGTCGTGAACCCGGTTTTTGTCTTCCGTTTGCGGGCTTTGCGGCTCGTGGCGAGGGGCGCGGCGTGACCCCAGCGCACCTCACCCCCAGAATCCCTGTCAGTACGTCGCGGAGCCGCGAACGGATCGCTGACGGTGGCCCTCTCGAGGCAAGATCGCCTTGGGGTGGGTCAGTCCTTGGGCACGAGCACCAGCTCTAGGGTCACCCGCACCTGGCTGCCGGCGCGCTTCAGGAGATCGCTCTTGGCGGCATCCAGCACCCCATGGGCATCGCGGGGCTTGATGTCATGGTCGGAGAAGTTGATGCGGAGCGGCTTCGTGCTCTTGAGCACGACGCGCACCGGAGCGGTTCCCGTGGTCGCGGGCCCTTTGAACTCGAACAGCGCTTCCAGGCTGGCGGATGTTGCCTTGCGGAAACTATTTAGCTGAAGCTGGCCGTTCACGCTCAGCCGCGTGCGGCGGATCTCTCCGGGCAGTCGGCGGGGGGCGACCGCTGCGTCGCCGGCGTCCGTAGTCTCGTCGAGGTCGAAGAGCTCGATGTCTCCGTTCGGACCGTGGTGCTCGAACTGTGGCTTGGGTACAGCGGTCGCGGCGGGTCGTGCGCTCGGGGCAGCGGAAGGGGCCCCCTCGGCGCTGCCCGAGGGGGCTGGGGGTAACAGCTTCTTGATGAGTTTCGCTTCGAACGCGCTGCCGGGACGAGCAGACTCGAGCGACTGGAACTCGAAGCGGGCCCAGCGACTTTGCTCTCGAGCTGCTTCCGCACGGCTAGAGCCGACGTTGAGCCAGTTGCGTGCGCGCTCTGCCTGAAGCTTGTTGTCTTCGTCTGCCTCGAAGCTGCTCATGCGCAGCGCAGCCACGTCCACCTCCACGTGGCCAGAGCTGTGCTCGAGATCCGCGAGGTTGATCTTCACCTCGCCTCGCACCACGCCGATGCTCCCGCTGGAGCTCACCTCGCGGCTCTTGAGCTCGAAGCTGACGCGGCTCTCTGGAGCGATTCGATAGCTCACCAGCTCTCCCGCGGCGGGTTCGTCCACGGGGTGCGCCGGGCGGGGATCCGAGGGCTCGTAGAGCTTCTCCTGCTTGTTGTCGCAGGCGCAGGCGAGCAGGGTGGCACCCAGCAGCGCGCAACGTCCCAGGCGTCGCCACAGGCTCGACGGCCCGGACGAACGGCTCGGAGGGGCGGCGCTGAGGGGGATCACGGCGAGAACATGCACGAGCGGGCCCAAATGGCCAAATCTTGGGGGGCTCGTGCGCCGGTCGGGCAAACTCGCCGCCCCTAGTGCCACACCCCAACGGTCGCGCTCCAGCCGAAATAGCGCGCCGCGGCGTCAAGGGCGCCACCGACGCGCCACTCCGTTCCTTCGTCGAAGAGGCCAAACACCGTCCAGGGGAACGTCTTCAGATCGAAGCCAAAGGTCCCGTGCAGGCGCGGGCTGCCAGCTCGGTAGCGCGACGGCTCACCATAGCTTCCCGCGCGCAGCTTGAGCCACCCTGGCACCACTTCGCTCTCCACACCGACTCGAGGTGAGATCGTGACCTTCTCTCCAGCGCGCGCGACCGTGCGCTGAATGAAGCTCTCGACCCCCACCGAGTCTGGAGACTGCCCGACCACCTGAAGCTCCGTTGAGATCAAGACGTAGCTGCGCTCCATTTGACGCGCGCGCCGCACCAGCGTCTGGCGTAGTGCGCGCGATTGACGCTCGAGCTCGAGCTCATCGATCGCTTCTCGAGCGTCCCGCTGAGCACGCAGCGCAGCGCGTTCCGCTGGCTTCTTTCCCTGCTGTTCCCGTGCGAGGCGCCGCTTCCGCTCCCGCTTGCGGTACTCGACGGCGCGGTCGAGTTCGGCGATCGCGTGACCTGGATCGATCCAGCGAGGATTCAGCGGTCGCGGGCCAAACTGCAGGGCCAGGCCGACGCTCGCTTCCCAGGGTTGTTGCATGTTGCGCGGGAGCCAGATCGAGTTCGGATCCGTGCCACCCGGGCCCAGGACCAGGTCACCGTCGGCGTTCTCCGTTACTTGGCTCGCGGCGTCGACGTCTGTTGCCACGCGGAATTTAAAGGCGGCACCCACGCGGAATGGCTGGTCGTCGGGCCGCCATAGCGCGCCGACCATGGGTGCAAAGCCGGAGGTCGTGAAGAGGTCCTCGGAGGTGTCGTCTGGATTCTCGCGAGCCACGATCAGCCCGACGTTGCGTAGGCCAACGCCTAGCGAGAGCTGATTTCCCATGAAGCCATACGCCGAGACGAGGTCGAGCTCCACGAACTGGGCGACCAGGTTGCGCTGAGAATCTGCGCTTTCGTCGCGTCGCGATAGGTTGAAGTTGGCCAGCGAGATGCTCACGCCGTAGCCCCAGGCGCCGTCCTGGAAGACCGCCGCGGGTGTGAGGAACAACAGGCCGTCGCTGCCCGCGTCGAGCTCCGTGGGGCCCTCACCGGTGTTGTAGAAGTCATTGCCCCGTATCGAGCTGGGGAAGGTGAAGCCGAGAGCCAGGTCGTAGTCGAAGGAGTCCACTGACCAGGGAGTGCGGACCGCGGGGGACGCGGGGTTCTGGGACATGCCGTCTACACCTTCAGCGATGCCAACGTACGCGCCGCCGAGGCCGATCACTCGTGAGCTCGCGGTGACAGGGCCCTGGTAGAGGTCGACGGTGTACTCGCTCGTGCGGATCTCGCTGCCCTCGCTGCCCAAGGGGCCCGCTGCGTGTGCTGCCGTGCTCCAGCAACCCACCACCCAGGACAGGCACGTGATGGGCAGGAGCTTCCGCCGCGCGAGCGCCTGGGTCACCGCCGGCTCCGCTCCCGGGCCAGGCGCAGCTCCGTGGAAAGGACGCTGATCAGAATCCCCACGGCACCAAGGCAGAAGACCACCAGCATCGGTCCGACTTGCCCCGCGATGGCCGCGAGCAGTGTGAGGAACACGAAGGTATCACGCTTGAACAGCGGCCCGATGTAGGCCATCAGGCCTTCGCCGCTCGATGTGCTCTGGCTGAGCGGGTACTTGAGCAAGTCGCCTGAGCCAATCCGGTAGAGATAGCGATACTCCAGCCCGCTCGCGATCAGTCCGCACACCACGGTCACCACACCTGCCACAAGATACACGAAGTGTCCGCTGCTCGAGTAGAGCCCCCAGGCGGAACCAGCGAAGAAGCCGTAGTTGGTGAGGTCGTCGCCCACCGTGTCGAGCCACTCGCCCATCAAGGAACCGCGGTAGGTGATGCGACTCATCTCGCCGTCACACCCATCCAGCACGCTCTGCGCTTGGAACAGAAACGCGCCGATGAGCAGATCCCAGTAGCCTCCTCTTGCGGCGATCACTGCGCCGGCGATCCCGATCCCCAAGATCCCGACGGAAACTTGATTCGGCCTGAGCGGCGTCTTGACCAACCAGCGGCTGAAGAACAGCGAGATGTAACGATTGAGGTAGCGCGAGGTCCAGCCGTCTTGCGGCTTGCGCAATGCACGAAACAGCGCGCGTTCGGCGCGCCTGTGCGTCGCTGCGTCGACGACGGTGAAGGCTGTGAAGCCCCACGCTGGGTCGTGCTCGAACGGCTCTTCCCGCAGGTCGATGGAGGCCACGCCCGCCTCACGGATGGCCCTGAACAGACCCCGGTGCACCACGCTGCTGGCTCCGATCACGATCTGCTGGTTGCCTTCAGGGACGGTGTCCAGGATCGGTAGCTTGAACCGGGGGTCGGCGAACAGCGGCTCCAGGTGGGCGAGCTGCGCGCTCAGCACCACACCGCTGGCCCCAGCGGCCTGGGCGTCCATTCCAAGGCGTAGCGCGAGGGGTAAGCCCGCGACTTTTCGTGCGGGATCTCCGGGGTCCGCTTCGAGCACCAGCACCCAGCTCATGAATCAGGTAACCTCTCGGTCATGGTTTCCAGGGCATGGGTGACTTGCTTGGTTCTTGGCGTGGCGCTGGTCGGCACCGCCAGCTGCAGTGGGGACGACGGCTCGGCGTCGAGCAACGGCGGGACCGGGGGCGCTGGGGGAGCAGGGGGCACGGCAGGCACGTCAGGCACGTCAGGCTCATCGGGCTTCGATGTTCAGTCCGTCTATCACGTTCCCGACGGCTTGGAGGCATTGTCCGACGACACCTTCTTCGATCATCCGTGGCCGAGCGACTTCCGTCTCGACCCGGACGGCAGCATCCACTTGGCCGGCTATCCGAATCCCCGCGCGGTTCCGTTGCTGCGGGACTACGTCGACGCCATGCAAGGCGTGATTCATGGCTTCAGTCCAGTCGCCGCCGGCTACTTGCGCTTCAGTGGGGCCATTGATCCCACTAGCCTGCCCAGCGGGCCCCTCGCCACCATCGACACCTCCAGCAGCGTGCAACTGATCGATGTCGACCCGAACTCACCGGAGGTCGGCAAGCGCTGGCCGGTGGCGCTGCACTGGCAGGCCGAGGCAGGCGTCTACTGGCCCGAGAACACCCTCGCGTTCATGCCCGCGTTCGGCCACCCGCTGCGAGGCGCGACGCGCTACGCCCTGGTCGTCACCGACTCTTTACGCGCGGAAACGGGGACGCTGGGCCCAGGCGCCGAGCTGACGTCGCTGCTGAGCGACCAAGCGCCGTCGGAGGCTGCGCTCGCCAGCCACTTTGCAGCTCTTCAGCCCACGCTCGATGCCCTGGAGGGCGAAGGTATCGAGCGCAAGCACATCGTGCACCTGACCTCGTTTACCACCAACGATCCCACGGCGGAGACCCAGGTGCTGGCCGACTGGGTCAAGCAGAACTACCAGGCACCTACGGCCAGCGCGTGGGAAGCCAAGGACCAAGTCGCTGGCGTGATGGACGTCTATGAAGGCATGTATGGCCCATCCCCGGATTTTCAGCGCGGAAAGATCCCGTTCGCCAGCTTCGGAGACGGCGGTGAACTCTCGTTCGACGCTCAGGGTACGCCTCAGGTGCAGCGGGACTTCGACTTGCGCTTCGCGCTCACCGTGCCCGACGCCAGCGCGTGTCCGATGCCTGCAGAGGGCTACCCCATCGTGCTGTATGCGCACGGCACTGGCGGCAACTACCGCAGCTTCGTGCGCTCTGGTCACGAGGGGCCCAAGCTCGCCGAGCGCTGCATCGCCACGATGGGTATCGATCAGATCTTCCACGGCACGCGGCCCGGAGCGGATGGAGGCAACCCCGAGGTGCTGTTCTTCAACGTCTCCAATCCCGTAGCTGCTCGCGCCAACGGACCGCAGTCGGCGATCGACGTCGTACAGCAGGCGCGGCTATTCACGGAATCGGCGACGAGCGTGCCCGCGAGCGTAAGCCGCAGCGGCGCTGAGATCCGCTTCGACAAGACCCGCCTGATGTTCATGGGGCACAGTCAAGGAGGCCTGAACGGACCGATGTTCCTGGCTGTCGACGACGTGGCTCGAGGCGCGGTGCTCAGCGGATCCGCGAGCCTGATCAGCATCACGTTGCTCGAGAAGACGGAGCCGGTAGACGTCGCGGCGTTGGTGCGCAACGTGTTTCTCGCGCTCTCCCCCTCCGAGCAAGCAGAGCTGAACGAGCTACACCCAGAGATCTCCCTGGCGCAGACCATCGTCGATCCGACCGATCCGATCCACTACGTGCCGATGATCGTGAATCGGCCGCGCGCGGGCTTCGCGCCCAAGAGCGTGTTGATGACTGAAGGCGTCAACGCTGATGGCAGTGGTGACTCCTACGCTCCTCCTCACGGAATCGAAGTCGAAGCGGTCGCCATGGGGCTGTCGCCGATCGAGCCCGTCGTGCGCCTCCCAGCAGAGCTCGCATGGTCGCCTGAGCTCGCGGCCTTCACGGTGCCGAGCGCAGGCGTGAGCGGGAACCTGGCAGGGGGAGCGGCGAGTGGCGGGCTGATGCAGTGGGTCCCTCAGGGCGGCGACGGTCACTTCGTCATCTACAACATCCCTGCGGCGATGGACCAGTGCACCGGCTTTCTACGTAACCTCGCGGACGATCCAAAGGGCCGGCTCCCGGCTCCGTGATTTCAAGAAGCTGCTTCGGGTTCCTCGCCAGGGTGCCCCCACGCCGCGCTCCTATGCTAGACCCGTGTCCTCGATGATCGAGCTCGGCTGGCACTGGATCGTAGACGCATTCGACTGCGACGCGACGAAGCTCGCGGATCGCGGCGTACTCGAGCGCCAGCTGAGCGAGGTGCCGGACGCGCTGGGCCTCAAGCGGGTGGGTGAGCCGCAGATCCACGTAGAGGGCGGCGACGAGCCGTTGCTGGTAGGGCTGGTGCTGCTCGCCGAGAGTCACTTCAGCATCCACGCGCGCCCACGGCAGCGGGTGCTCCACGCCGATCTCTTCTCCTGCGTTCGCTTCGATGTGGAGCGCTGCCTGATGTCCCTGCAGGCGGCGTACGGCTTCAGCCAGCAGCGCGCCCACTTCTTCGAGCGCAACCTCCCGGCGCACGCGCTGGGGCGCAGCGCGCCCGACAGAGGCCCGGTGTGAGCGTTCGCACCCATCGCGTGGCCGAGTTCCGCGCGCCCGCGGGCGCCGTCCTGGCACCCACCGAGCTGTCCGAGCTGGTGCGTCAGCTCCTGCCTCGGTCCCTCGCCGAGCGCGTGGTGTCTCACGAGTGGCACCCCCACGGCCTCTCGCTGATGTGTTTCTCCAGCGAGCTGACCTTCACATTGCACACCTGGCCCGAACACGCGGTGGGGTCCATCGACCTGTTCTTCAGCGGGGCGTTCGACGCCGACAGGCTGCTGCAGGAGCTCAGCCAACGCAGCGGGTGGCGCCTGGTGATCACGCGCCAGTCC